>JAATVP010000229.1 GCA_014523625.1 Nitrososphaerales archaeon TH5896 | reverse complement strand
CTGAACAATTGCGTTTTCTCCTGCGTCTATACCTATCTTGGGGAAGAGTTCAGGATACCTGTATATTTTATGCAATATTACATTAATTTCCTCCTTGACCGCACTAATCATCGATTTCCCACATTGAACTGACATGTCTGAAGCATAATATTTTTTCTTTTTACTGATACGATCTGGAAAAAATGAGATTACTCCATCGCCTGCATATTTCAAGACATATCCTCCGTGACTATCTACAACATGTGACATTTGATGGGCGAAAGCTCTAATTATTGTAACAAGATTTTCTACGGGTAGGGTCATGCTCATCTTCGTTGAGCCGACGAGATCGGCGTATATGATAATGAGCGGAATCTTGGAACTGATGTGATCAAGAAGAAAGTTTTGGCCACGTCTTACTGAAGTATGAATCATCTTCGGCCATAAGTTGTCAAGTATCAAAGGCGTATGTATTTTGTACCAATATACCATTAATTCTTCTTCGTGCATACTCTTTTCTAGTAAAGATATATTCTCATCCTGTCGCGGCATATCTGTCATTTGCATTTCCCGAATCAGCGATTCGTAAGCCACCAATTCATCATGTTTTAGTGCAAAATCTCGTTTCATTTCTACTAATTCATATTCTTCTGGAACAGAATCTTCTAGACCGTTATCTTCTGTATTTGATTTTTCATTCTTTGGAAGATTATTTGCCACCGGCACCGTAGCAGACACGAATGGTAATGATAAGTCTGCTTTAACATCCGTTGGCTTTCCTCCTAATTTTATAATTATTCTTCTAAGCCTATTTTTTTGAATATGTGTTTCTTTCAAGTGCCGTTTTAGTCTTTGTTTTACCTCTTGTATCGGGGTCTGATCTATTCTTGATATTATTCTATCTACTGACGCATATTCGGTAGATAGTGCTTCATTTAGTTTGTCGATTAGTTCTGAAAGTAATTGCATCTCGTTATCATAGCTCCTACTATAATGCAAACACTTTTCATGCTCCACCACATTATTTAAGATTGTTTCTCAAAAAGTCAGTAAATTAGCTTCCTAGTCTCATCTGCAATGTTTAAACTAAAGTATATTCCGTTTTTTCATATGTTATGTTTTTCATATTCCTTGGGTTCAATGTATGCATGAAGCATTTCCTACTCTTGCAGCCAATGATCTAAAATGGTCAGTAACCCAGTTGGGATTAATTGTGCCATGATTATCGCTATTATGGTCTTCGTACCAGGCCTTGTCGCAAGTAGAGCATTAAAAAATTATCTTCGTATATGAATTCTTGAAGGAGGAAAAGAATGCTTTGCATACTCGAATTGACTTGGCTTTGAAGAAGAAAAAGAAACTGGCCAAAATACTCTCTAAAAACAATACCTTACACTTATCCAACTGATCATCAGATATCAGTTGCAAGAGGATCTATAATTTCCTGACTGTAACTTGCAAGGGGCAGAAGTATATTTGCATTTAGTGCGATAAGTAAAAATGAATGTCAATCAAAGAGATATTGCTAATCCTAGGCGAAGCTTACTCTGGGGATGGTTTGATACCATTTTGTATCACGCCTTATAAAGTATTCAAAATGGTTCTCGTACAGTAATTTAACCTAATTATTATACAACAAAATTCTTTTACCCAAATAGAGTGATCATAAACATAGCGTTATGTATTAGAGTAGTGACTTTTTACTCTTATTAGCTTAATGTTACTGATATAAAGAGCTTCACTAAATACCAGCTGGCAAAGTATTGACGAGACGACTGACTATGACAAGCAAGTATTAAATAAGAAAATACAGTTTGTCGCGGACATTACTTATATACGAGATATTGTCATTATCATCGTCATCATGAGAGTGAAAAATATGAAATCTTTTGGTTTTTTGTGTCTGAGCATAATTCTAATTCTGGGTTTTATGTCATCTGCATCTTCCGGCTCCGCTACCCCAGAGAATAAAACATTAATGCAACCTCAAGGAGTACAGGATATGGCAACAAATGCTACGAATATCGTTCTAGTCCATGGTTTATGGGCTGATGGATCTTCATGGAGCAAAGTAATTCCTATTCTGCAGAATGCAGGCCACAAGGTTATTGCAGTTCAGCTTCCTCTCCATTCCCTGGCAGATGATGTCGCTACTGTAAAGCGTGCAATTGACCTAGCTGGCGGACCAACAATACTTGTGGGACACTCATTCGGTGGATTCATAATCACGAATGCTGCATATAATAATCAAAACGTAACAGGGCTTGTTTACGTTTCAGCCTTCGCACCTGATGAGGGAGAATCTACCGCGAACTTCGTCGATGTTTCAACATTACCTCCAGGATTATTGGTTCCCGATAGCGGAGGATTTCTGTACCTAAACCCAAAGATGTTCCACGAAGCGTTCATTCAGGATGCAAATGCGAGTGAAGCTGAAACCTTGGCAGTTGTGCAAAAGCCAGCTCATCAATCATTTGCTACTGAACCATCTGGCCCTCCTGCTTGGAAACAACTTCCCACATGGTTTGAGGTGTCTGAGGGCGACCACATTATCCCTCCTGATGTACAACGTAATTTCGCAAAACGAATGAATGCTACTACTATATCACTTAATTCTAGCCATGCGTCACTTGTAACACATCCAGATGAGATTGCCGAATTAATCCTAAATGCAACAAAAGGGGTGACGAAGTAGTATAACTTCAAGCACAATCGTTACCAAGGACGGGACTGAAATCTACTATAAGGACTGGGGTAAAGGTCCTGTCGTAACCTTTTCGCATGGCTGGCCCCTTAGCGCAGACGCTTGGGACGGCCAAATGCTGTTCCTTGTGGAAAATGGCTTTCGCGTAGTAGCTCACGACCGTCGCGGTCATGGCCGGTCAAGTCAGGCTTCTTCGCGGAACAACATGGATGGCTATGCAGACGACCTTGCAGCTGTGATCGAAGCGCTTGATCTCAAAGATGCCACGCTTGTGGGGCACTCCACAGGCGGAGGTGAAGTTGCCCGATATATCGGTCGCTATGGAACGAAGAGAGTTGCCAAGGCTATCCTGATCGCGGCTGTGCCCCCGATCATGGTTAAGTCAGCGACCAACCCGGAGGGCCTACCAATAGAAGTGTTTAATGACATGCGTTCGGCTCTTGTCAAGGATCGCTCGCAATTCTACAAGGATCTAGCTATCGCGTTTTATGGTGCTAACAGGGAAGGTGCTAAGGTCTCCAAGGGAATCCTGGATCAGTTCTGGCTTTGGAGCATGCAGGCCGGCCTCAAGAATGCCTATGAAAGCATCAAGGCGTTCTCCGAGACCGATTTCACCGAAGACCTCAAGAAGTTCGATGTCCCAACCTTGGTTATGCATGGTGAGGACGACCAAATTGTTCCCGTCAAAGATGCAGCTAAGAAATCAGCCAGGCTCATCAAAGGCGCGAAGGAAATCTATTATCCTGGCGCGCCTCATGGCCTCACGGCCACACTTCAGGATCGGGTCAACGCCGACCTGTTGTCCTTCCTGAAGTCCTAGATGTCTCGTTCCTTCGTATACGGGGGCTGTAGCGCCGAGGTAAGGAAAGCTATAATGATACTAATTCTAGAGATAGAATATCGATATCGAAATTGAAACCCTTTGCTTGCTTCCTCGAGAAGTGCAGAACTATAAACATTGTGCCAATTATTCCTAGCATTCCTCCCATACCGATAATCTCGACTATACCAATTTCTACCATAATTTGAATGCTGTATCCGCTTATTCTTAAGTTTATGTTCTCGCACAAGAACTAACAATCTAGTTTTATATCCCTCAGGTTGTGGCGGCAAAGATAAAAAAACCAAATACGTCCTGAAACAATAGGCACGATTAGTAACGCTTTTGATTCTACCTAACAGCGGCATTGAGAAACTCATACCTTTCGCGTTTCCGATTTGATGATTGAATGCAAATCCACATTACCTAAATTACTTCCAATTTCTAAAAAATCAGTGTCTACTCAAATAATACGATAGCAAATAAAATTAGTAGGAAATTGGTCAAGTAGTTGCAATACTATCCCAAATCTTAGCCAGCCCACTTTGATCATAGTTGGAACAGGTGAGGACGTTCTGCTTCAATATTCGTTAATGCTAGCAAAGGTGATAATTATTGTTCGCCGCAGCACCAATTTTTCAGGAAGTTACTTGCTGACTTTGTATCCTTGAAGGTAAATTTTTTCGGATCTGAAGACATTACTTCTTTGAAATCATTTTGGATATCAAGAGGCGTATTATTTAGAGTGATGGTGCATTCCAAGCCGGCTTTATTGGCAGCTTCCACTCCTAATGGTGCATTCTCGACTACAATTACCTGTGAAGCAGGCAGATTCATTTTGTTTAAGGCTATCATAAAGGGTGCTGGATTTGGTTTCCCTTTTTCTATATCATCGCCAGTAATTATGAAATCAAAATACTTGGACCCAATATTCTTGTCTAAGATTGTCTCGACCTCTTCTCTGGCAGCGCCACTAACAACAGCTTTAATACAGGACTTCCCGCAATTTGATGTTAGATCCTCAAGCAGTTCCTTCGCTCCATCTATCCGTTTAGCATTTTGGATCTGTTTGAAAACCTGTTCCTTTCTCGATCCGATCTTCTTTGTCAAATCATCATCATCTACATCTATCTTTTTATTGATGTTCTCTCTTTTGAAGATCTCCTTTACTAAAGCTGAACTAGGCATCCCTTCGAGTAGAAAAATATTTTTCTTGTCTATTTCGTGATTTGTTATCTCTTTTATTGCTCTGCTCATAGCCTCTGCATGAAAAGGCATTGCATCGACGAGGACGCCGTCCATATCAAAGATAATGCCTTTTCTAGTTGTCATGAAACAAATTGTTTATTAGGGAATTTTACGGATTTATAACTCCTCGACCAAGAACTTTTCCCTCCTTCAGCTTGGATAGGGCTTCGGTAGCCTGTTCCAGTTTATATTTGTCGGATACAAGAGGCTTTATTACTCCACGTCTGGTCAATGATACCAGTTCGGCAAGTTGAGCGATGTTCCCTGTATAGGATCCAATCAGCTTGTATGCTCTGGTGGGCATACTTAAAAGGTTTAATTTTAATGCACCTCCATACAATCCAACATGTACTAATCGTGCACGTTTCCTCAAAAGCTGCATGCCGAGCTCTATGCTTTTCGTGGAGTTTGCAAAATCAATCACTGCGTCCGCTCCCAATTTTTGGGTCAATTCCATCACGGTAGCTACCCTATTCTCATTCATTGCATTCACTATGTAGTCTGCGCCATTCTCTTTAGCTGCCCTTAACTTGTTGTCATCCAAATCCATGGCGATCACCGTTGAACCGGAAATTGCCTTTGCGATTTGGATTGCCATTAAGCCTAACCCTCCAGCTCCAATAATAACAGCAGTATCATTAGGTCTCAGACTTGCATTGTTTATCGCACCATATGCAGTCAACGAGGAACATGATAAAGTGGCTGCTACATTTGTATCAAATGAACCTGTCTGTATTTCATTTGTTATATCTAAAAGATATCTATAGCTTGGCACCAAGACATATTCAGAATATCCACCGTCTCTGTATACCCCCAAGGATCGCGGTTTGTCACATAAATTCTCATTGCCCTCTCTGCATGCTGGACACATTCCTTCCCCCAACCATGGGTAAACTAGAACCTTGCTATTTTTGTTAAATAGGTTAAGGGATGATACTTCCTCACCAACCTCTTCCACCACACCTGCAATTTCATGCCCGGGGGTAAGCGGGTAGCGTACTCCTCGATCTGTTGCTTTGAGGAATTCCCCATCTGGACCTTCATAACCTCCTTCCCAGAGATGAATATCACTATGACAAACTCCACACGCTTCTACCCTGACAAGGACCTGGGCACCTATAGGTTTCGGCGTTTCTTTAGTTACAATTTCTAAAGGAGATTTTGGCTTGGTAATACTTGCGGACTTCATATAGGGGGGTTAAGAAGAGATTGAATATAAAATGATTGTTATGGGGATTATGTATGATCAATTAGTTCTCGACGTGCAAAAAATTGGAATTCTTGACATCTCTTTCTAATCTGTTATTTCGTATGAAATATATCTTGTCAGCAATCAAGACACTGAAATTACCACCAACTACTAATGTTTTTAACTTCAAAATTACTTATCCCACACTTCACATCTTCTGATTATAGCCCATTCGCTAGTGTCGATATTTCATATCAGATTAGCGCAATTGTATTGATTGCTAGTTCTGGCAATACTCTTCTCCTAAATGAGATTATGTCTAATAGCTGCAAAGAAAAACCGCACGGGAATCGAGAATAGTTTAAAATCAATCAGAATGCCGTGACTCAGCGTGGTGATGATGATAATTAGCGCTACTCCTTAACATACCGATTATACGTGTCCATATATCAAGAAAAGAAGCACAGTCTGATCCAGTTAAACGACTACACGAATTATTGTTGAACAAAGAAACTTCTTCACCTTCAGGGACGGTGTATTCTTTACGAACATTAAGTAAGTTATCTCCTATTTTAGTCCTAACAAGACCACGAATTATTTCCTTAAAGACTTCCATCAATCCTGATCTAGCACCAAAAGCCCCGTTCTCATTGATTAACCAAAACATTTGAGTGGGATCGTAATTATCTGGAAAGATAGATTTCTTTACTTTCGATGCCTCAGACGAATAATAATGACCTGCCAAACGTATCCAACCTCCTGATAATCTTCTAGCCCATAAAGCAAACTTGCTACACGATGAGCATCTGTCGTCGTATATGAGCAACGGCCTTGAGAAAGGAGATGCCTCAGGTATCGACAACATATGTTAATATTCTATCCGCAAATATAAGACTTCTTGAAAGTCTTTTCAACAGTCTCATAATCAGCTGATCTGATGGGGAAAAAACCATAAGCTGTGAAGGACCAATCCTTGTTGTATGGTACGCATTCATAAATATGAATAAATACCAAGACTGTCCATAGCTATTAGAGACTGTCGTGCTAAAATGTTTAAGATGTGGACATGAAATGAAGGACATTCAACCGTGTCATTTGAAATGTTTTAACTGTGGGAGCGAGATCGACTGTTCTGATATTAATTATTTTCTGATTGAAGATAATTAAATTTGATATGAAGATGTCTAGTTAATCTTTTGTCCAATCCTTTGAAGACTTATCTATCGCGAAATAATGTGAGGTCGCACAATTAAAGAAATCTCTAGGAATATATTAGAGGTCGCATTTGAGGCACATGCTTCATGTAATATTAGTGATAACGCGGCTGTGATAAAGCTTCAAAATAATGGCAAACTAATTCGTTCATTGGTCACTATTTAGATGATGATCTTGACACGTTTATAACCGGCAGTATCATTTTCTAGAACAAAACCCGGTCTTGATTTAATACAATACTTATATCTGATATTATATAATTGCTACCTGGTAGTTCAGTCCGGCTCCCCCCAGAGCCATTGAAAGGCCAGTGGTAGGGAATGATTCTTCCCTACCATTTTTGTACTAGTCAACCGTTACTTTAGTTTCCGTGATGCAATGAGGATGTATCCAAAAATGGCTTATGCATTTGAAATTTCACGCAGAAAAAATCATTGACAATGCATCGAATTTCTCTATATGGTCTGCATAATTCTTATCAGTGTGTACCATAGATTCTATTTTATAATATATTGTCTATAGTTTGTATGATTATGCCTCGATCCCAAACGAAAAGAACTGCTGTAAAGAAAAGCTCAAGCGGATCAGAAAAACGATTATCTGCAAGGACAAGAAAACAAATTGATTCATTGCCAGAACATGCCCAACATATATACAAGAAGGCACATGACAACGCAATCGAGCAATACCAAGATCCTAAAAAAAGACGAGGCGGTAAGAGTGAAAGCGCTGAAGAGGTAGCGCACAAAGTATCTTGGGCAGCAGTAAAAAGGGAATATAAAAAGAAAGGAGATCATTGGGTCAAGAAAGACTAATCGATTCTGACTAAGTCTCGGTCATATTGTGAATATTAAATCAGCAAATGGAGATTACTTTCATACATTTTAACGAATCAATACGTAGATAAGAATACAATTCGTACATAGTAACCCCTTACATCAGTAGTTGATCAAGGCCAAATTACTGAATAATAATATGATAGCTCTTTATTTGTTCGGCATGAAGTATTTTAGCTGCATTCTATTCTGAAGTAGCAGTCAGTTCGGTAGGATTGCGCAACCTGCTAAAATCGTAATTTTTTGAAGATCATGCTGCCTTGTACCTTATGGAATGTTGTATCATAAAGTATTATATAAAGTGTCCAAAATATCCAATATTTGATGACTAGAATTTTGAAATTCTTAGGAATAGGTACACGTGCACTAGCGATAGCAGTCCTTGTTATAGGGGCAGCGGGAATTACTCCAGAATCAATGCTCAAAACACCACAGAAAAAGGTTCTGGTGAGGGGCTAGGTGTACTTCAGAATGCAACCTGTGCACAATCTTCGCCAGGAGCGATGAATAATACCCTTACACCTATGGGTCCTGAGAACGAAACAGTGATAACAAATTAAGAGCAACCTAGCATTTATTCGAGACTATAGTATTGATCTATTTGTGTATAAAATGTTATGATACCCAAGTCCGATTGGAGCAATGATGCCGTTAGTGCGAGTATCGCTTTCGAGGTTAAAAACGGCAATCAAGTTAGAGTTAAAAATAAAATAAAATAAACTCAAATTAATTTTTAATCTGTAGTACAAAGTTAAGAGCTTAAATAATCTATGCATAGTATAGAATAATGAATAACTTTTATGCTTATTTGTTTCCTGTCATCTATTGCTAAAGAAATCAGTGATTCTCCTCTGTTCATTGAATTTGAAGATTTTGCTGCCCCTAATCCACTCTTTTTTAGACGTAGATAAACTAACACACGCAAAGTTTAGCGCTTTCTCAAAAGTTTTAAATTCGCTCTTTTCCATTTTCATGGCTTCTCTGATCCCTTCTCTAATCTGCCATACTCCTACCGGCATCACATAATCTGGATGAATTTCTCTTAAAGCTAATGCTGCTGCTTTCCTTCTTCTTTTTGATAGGTGTTCTGCGATCCCCAGTCTCGCAGCAAAGTATGCACCCGCTATAGATGGATAATGATCTAACCCTCTCGCATCCTCAAAATCCATGCCCATTCCTATGTTTCCATTGTTATCAAACCACACCTCTTTCATCTCGAAGCTCCAAATGTCATCAGGTATTAATATAACAGAATAGTGATTACCTAAATGTGAATATTTGTAAACCTCAAAGTGATCTATCTGAGGATAGAATACTAAACTTTTAACCAAACTGACAGAAATGATATCATCTGCTGCTGTGATGCTCCATCGGGTGGGGACTAGCCTTCTTTTCTTTTTCAAGCCCAGCATTCCTACACTGAGAACACGATGAATTCTGCTTACTTCCACCCCTTCTTGGTAAAGATCTACAACGGCTTCGGCTGCGTGCAAATCCTTATCATAATAGGCGTTTTCTAACCGTTTATCTACCGAAAGTGAAGCAGTCTTGAAACTCTTTAGCGGAGCGATTGGACCAAATGGAGCAGATTCACCCAATTCCTTCTCCTGTTCTATGTCTGCAATTGGTCTTTTTTCAAAAATTGCCTCACTTTCAGCAGATTTTGATGCCATAGCCAATTCCTGCAATGATTCGATATACCGTCCTGATGTCGCATAGACACTAATGTCTGATACTCCTCTTACAAGCGATAAGCGGTAATTAACTATATCTTCAAGGTTTTTGCCAAGCCACATCTCTGGTTTGTCAAGTACAGTCGTATCGCCATGAAATGGCGGGATCATTGGACCTACTTTCACATCGGGGTATCCGTACCTCCCTATGAAAACTGAAGGAGGGGTGGAGCCAGAAAGTGTTTTTGAAGCTAACTTGGTTGAATTTTCTTTAAGAAATTCAATCCAGTTATCTTCTAACTTCTTTCTAATTTCCTTGGCCGTAGGCACGCTTTGTCCCTAATTCAGCTTTACGTATAATTTAATCTAACACGATCGGATGGCATCTTTTTGTCAGCAAACCGAAACCGTATACCGGCAAAAAATTATTACTATTTGTTCCTTCATCCAAGCATGCACTATAGGATAAGCCTTTGGTCGTAACCCCAAAAAAGTAAGAGATCTAATACATTAGTCTAGTCTCCCTGTCTAGGTTCTTCGTTTTCAAATTCCTCTCCTCCAACAGGAACGTCTTTCTTTAAATCTCCTTGGTTTTCTAATTCCTTAATTACTTCTTCTTCCTTTTCCTCCTTGCCGTCATCACCACTACTTTGTGGTGCTTCCTTGAGATACTTCCTTTTTCCCCGCTTTACTTCCCTGGCCAAAAATAATAACACATCTTGCTGGTTGACTATTTGTTCGTTAACCTGTATTTTTCTCTTTCTCATTGTTGGCATCTCATTACCTAAATGATACAATCTGCAAAGGTATGCGAGTGTGATTCGGGTAGAGTTGTTATCCAATCCCAGATGTATCTGGAGGAATAGTATGATGGATTGTACAGTCAGGTAAAAAACTATGAAAGACAATTAAAAAAGGAAAACAGAATGGATTTAAATCTAAAACTCAAGAAGGACGAGGCACGTATCTTTATGCAGTAGTAGCTGGAATTATATCCGGTCGCGCCAGAGACAGGACTAGGTATCCACTATTTTCCTTACTTTGATGTGAATATTTACATGCTCAAATTCTTTTAATTCGAGTTATTTCTTGTATAACCTAATAGAAGATATTCAAACAGTAGAATTAGCCAGCGTTGATATGATATAATCTAACACAAGTGTGGGTTTTGTGAACCATATACTCTTAGTGCTAACATGTTTTCTGTAGTAGTTGATTCCATCTCTATGTGAAAGAAATCCTCGATAATGCATCTGAATACTTCCTTCAAGAGGAGTGAAAAGTTGTATCCCATGTCATGCTTAAGTAGTAGTTGGAAATCGTCTAGATTCTGGACTTGTCTATTGGGGGTCTCGTTAATCCTTAACCAGGTAACAATGACATCCAGGAAGGAAAGGATAGTGAATTCGCCACGCAGCATAAGACATGTGTCTTTGAATTCTTTTGAAACGTCTCTCGCTATTTCTGATATTTGTTGTTCCGTAAGCTGGTTTACAATTTTGGATATCCAAGGCTTTGGCATATAAACCATCTTCGCATCGGGCGCATAGGCGTGCCAATCCAAATGATCCTTAATAATCTGATCAATCTTGGTATTTAACGAGACTTTGTTAGAGGTAGAGTCTTTAAATAATCTATGCTTATCTCTTGCACTGATAACAATAGCAAAAGAATCATCAATAGATTCCATTTCATTATCTAAAAATGCATTATTATGCTCCAGAGTATCATTGAAGCATGCCTTTGAATCTGAGAGATAATCAAAGTTATTAAATGCCTTACGAAGGTCAGGACAACTTTCCATATATAATCATCGTTTGCTCAATAAACTTAATAAGCATTCTAAATTTCAAAGAAAATGAGACCATTGACCATTAATGTCGAAAATATTCTACTGATATCTAAGGTTAGAAAGATATATGCTCGATTTCTCGGCCATATATGCTAATAAGATTCGCTAAACATATTTTATGAATATCCTCTCCGATTCAAAGTTAGTTAACTAACATGGGCGTTTGAAACTAACTGAAATACCCAAAAAAGTCTACTGTATACTTCATAATTGACTGTCTTAAGCGCCATTTGAATCAACCCTCCAAAGCGTTGCAACAACTTAACAGGAAGTAGTTGCCCAAAATTATCAAGTCACTTTCACAGTGAGTTCTGCTTAAATATATGTTAATCAATACCGAGGATTGTAGAAGAAATTAATTTTCGTTCTCTGTCGAATGAGTGTAGGACCGGTAATCATGACATCTGTTCTGGCAAACTAGAATCCCCAAGTGGTGAGGGTTGCCAATGTAAAAATCATCAAAATGCGCCCATTTATTTGGACGACACGCCTGTTTCAAAAGATACGATGTAATACAAAAGTCGAGAGAATTAGGGCTACCAATCTCACCGTAAGCCAACCACTATGCTCTTGCTGAATGAAAAATTACATTCGATGGATCGATTAAATACTATTCTGACAATATCATTAGCAAATGGCGCTTCCTACCCGTAATGAAAATAATATCAAACGAACTTCTGGAATGGAGAAAAAAAGGGAGCCGACCGACTATTGCAACTTTAATGATGTGGAAAAAATTGTCAGTAAAAATGATAACTCTGATGAGAACATAGGCGTGAATGACATCGAGGCGACTGTCAAGGAATTAAGAAACATTTCTTGTGCTGAATTGTTGCGAATATTCCGCAAGCACGGTTTCCATGAAGAACTAATCGGCGTCATAGACGAGCTCTCTTATGCCATTCACGATACTACAGTTGCAGTCAAAACTGTCACAAGGAGCTTAGGCAATCGATAGTATGAAGAAGATTCATGGGGGGTCATTTGAGCGCGGTTAAGCTGGAATGGAGAAGCAAAGAATTTCTTGGAACAAGAATTGCGTATTGTCGAGTGCCAAGTAACTTATAGTAGACTAGTCAATGGTAATTTAACAATCATGCATATGAGATCTCATTTAGCCCAGTCACAATCATCTTATATTGCCATACTAATTCTACTTCATCAGGACGTATGAATTTAGAAATAGGGAAAATTTTCAGAGAAATAGCATATAAATTGGAAATGGGGGTCGACCAGAAAGGCGAGAAAGACGAGAGAACAAAGCTAGGCTTAATTTTTAAAATCAGGTCTTATAAAAGGGCCGCAGACATGATAGAAAATCTATACCCTGAGATTGATGAAATTTACAACAGAGAACAGATAAGCGGACTTTTGAAATTACCTTCAATTGGAAAAGCTATCGCCTTAAAATTGGAGGAATACATTACTACAGGTAGGTTGGGCTACTACGAAGATCTGAAGAAGAATATTCCAATAGATGTTAGCGAATTCATGGATCTTGAGGGAATAGGTCCTAAAACTATCATGACCTTATACAACATGCTAAAAATTCGAAATATCTCTGAACTAGAAAAGGCCGCAGCTAACGGCAAGATTAGAAAAATTCCTGGTTTTTCTCAGAAGAGGGAAGAGATAATCCTCAAAAGAATTCAATTCTTTAAAAAAGGCAAGGAACGAAGACTTATAGGTGATATCTATCCTCTTGTCAAAGATATTGAGCATCGCCTTGAAAGTATCAAGGGAGTTAGAAATGCCACAGCAGCGGGTTCCTTTAGAAGGATGAAGGAGACGGTTGGGGATGTCGATTTTTTAGTTTCAGTAGTAGAGGATCACCGAGAGAATGCCAATGCCAAGATAATTGATTATTTTACTAACATGCCTGAGGTCAGAGACATTATAGGCAAAGGGTCAGCCAAAGCATTCGTTAGACTCCGAAATGGCATACAAGCAGATCTATTAGTTGTCCCTGAAGATAGCTTCGGTGCGGCACTTCAGTATTTCACAGGGAGCAAAGAACACGGGGTTGCGGTACGGAAAGTAGCCCTTTCACGTGGTCTTAAGTTAAATGAATGGGGTGTATTTGATGATAAAAATCAAAAAGTAGGAGGCCAAACGGAAGAGGAAGTTTATCGCGTATTAGGCATGGAATGGATACCTCCTGAAATTCGGGAAAACAGAGGAGAAATAGAGTTATCATTTGAAAAAGAAAGCAATCGGCACGGCAAAAGAAGTAATAAGAAAAGAGTAAAGCTACCTCAATTAATTGATTACAACGATTTGCAAGGTGATCTCCAAGTCCACAGTAATTATACTGATGGAGCCTTCTCCATAGAGGAGATGGCTCAAAATGCAAGGGTTCAGTTTGGTTTGAATTACATTGCAATAACAGATCATACAACGAGTCTTAGGCTAGCCAATGGGCTTGATGCGCAAGAATTAATAGATCAGTCCAACAAAATTGCTGAAATCAACGACAAAAATAAACACGCGGGTTTTCGCATACTTTCTGGTGCAGAGGTAAATATCCAAAAAGATGGCTCACTTGATATTCCTAATAATGTGCTCGATAAGTTGGAATTTGTAGGAGCTGCAATTCACTCAAATTTTTCCTTGCCAATCGATCTCCAGACAAAT
>JAATVP010000228.1 GCA_014523625.1 Nitrososphaerales archaeon TH5896 | reverse complement strand
GACTATATAGACTCGTTTATGATTTTTTGGTGATGCATCTATCACCTCTCTTAGTGGAGTATTGCTTAACAGACTTCCATCCCATAGATACATACCATCTATTTTTGCCCAAGCCAAACCATAAAATGGAAAACCTGTGCAAGCAATGACATGGCCGGCATCCAGTTCCATATGATCACTATCAAAGGTGACTGATTCACTCCTTTGAATATCAGTGCATGTCATTATTAGTCTCGGAGATACTCTTTTGGTCTCATTACTAGAATCAGATTTAGTATTAATGTCACTTCTATATTGCTTGTTTATTCTTTCGAAATCAACGAATTTGGCTAAAGTATCCTCCAAAGGTTTGACATCATATAGATGAGGTGGTATTCTTGTATAATTGGAGAAAATCGAATAGTAATTGAATAATGAAGCAGGATAGCGCCAGACAGGCTCAAATGCATTATTGTTACCATATAAAGATACAAGCATCGAGGAAAAAATAGCTCTAACATTATCATCAAGAAAAGAAGGGGTAATGCGTTCTGCCATCAAGAACCAAAACTTCTCAAGTGTTTTCGCAGAAGATTTGTCTCTACTACCCGCAATTATGGCCGCATTTACCGCCCCTATCGAAGTGCCTGCGACAATATCAAATTCTATACCATGTTTTTCCAGAGTTTTATAAACACCGCATTCATACGCGCCTAGGGCGCCTCCTCCTTGCATCACCAAGACTGTCTCATGTCTTGTTGTAGTTATATCCCTTATTTGCATCGTCATATTATCCAATGCTTTCAAAGTAGATAAGATCTAAGTAATAATTATCTAGGTAGTAGAGACATTCTTCTCATTTTCAATCCAAAAAATGAACAAGAAAATTGAAGCTACAGTGTTAACAAGCTCCATATCATTGATCTTTTTTTGAAATTTAATGGTAGCTACTTTAATTGATTGCAGATGCTAATTCAGCTGCAGATGTCGGGAGTAACAGGAATTCACAGGTAACAAAATCGAGGATGTCATCAATTCTGGATTAGCCGTCTCAATTGAATAGGAGGCAAATCTAAATCTAGATCTCGAAGACTTCAGGTTTACTTGTCGCGGTAGCTGGTTGTTTTCGTTGTGGGTTAATCTCATCTATATTCTTTGTAAGTTCTGATACCTTCTGGTCCGATATTATTCGTTTTATATCTTCGAGTTCAGGTGTAGATCTTACTACCACACCCCTTTTTTTTGTTGGTGAGCCAATACTATCAACTGGATTAATTTCAATGGCTAAAGAAGGGTTATTACTCCTTAACCCTGGAAGTCGCAATAGGAATACACCAGGAATATTTGTTGGCTTTCGCTCCCAGTCTTTGCCTTGTGTAAGAAATTCGCGTAATCTCTCGGTAACAGACATTTCTTAGCGTAGTATATATGCGACTACATTTATCTTTTACATGAGTTATCTGTTAGCTCATAAAATAGATGTATTTATTTCGATTAATATTGCTTGGATTTGGTACCCTGATTAATGGTAAAGCTTAACACTAAATTTCATGTTTATCGGGCTTTATTGTTGTAAGACTATTATTCATGGCTTAAAGAAATTGTGGATATGCTATATTCTCTTATCAAAAGATGAATTTATCTAAGGTAATTTTATATAGAATAAGCGCCTCTTCTCATAATGAGGTAAAGTGTCGTAGTGAAGGAGAGTGCTTCATCCCCAATTCCTATCGAAATCAACGTACATTTAGAAAGATTTGGCAAAGAATCATGGGAGGTAGATTATGATTTATTTGGATATTGTGACATGTGTAATTCACGAATAGATGAGTTTGGATACTGTGCTTGTGGCGGGGCAGCGGATTAGCAGCAAATATGTAATTAAGGTTCTTTGTGCTGTTTAAGCATCTTTCTGTATCCTGGATATAAATTCCACACTTTATTGGATCGGTCCAGCTTGGAGGTCAAATTCGGGCAGTTTTTGTAGAATTTCCTCATTATCATGATGCTTTTAGGTACTGTGTCTTCTATTAGATGAAAGTACACTCCGCCTCTTATGTTACTCTGGCTCCATCTAATGTCATAATAAGCACCATTTTTCTATTGTTGAAGCAATGATGAAACTATTACCGATTTGATATTTATTCAGAGCATTCTTGGAAATTACAAACTTGTTCTATCTATGTACGATATTCTCTTAGCTAGTATTAAATTAAATTCTAGATCTATGCCCATTTTTCAAAATATTTTATAAGCATGTATTGTGTACATAATATACAGTAAGAGTAGATAATTTAAGATGACTTGTAAAGGGATTTGCATTAGACATAAGGCTCAGAAGCAAGTTGGTACAGGTAGATACGCGGCTGGCCAGAAGAGGTGCCAAGTCTGCGAAATATTCATTAAATGGGAAGGATTGTGGTGCCCTTGTTGTAGCTATCGCTTGAGGACGAGACCAAGAAACATAAAATACAAGGCAAAACTCAGACGGAAAGGCATGTTGGGTAAAGAGGAGCTGCAGTCTGCACCACTGACGACTGCTGTCACATCATAAGCATATCGTTAGTACAATCTTATGTGAGACTTGTATCATGATCGCTAGCAGAGAAGCCAACTTATCATAGTGGAAACTGTAGCACCACATAATTAGCAAGATATTGATAGACCTTGGATTCGATATTAGATCATAAAAAAGAAGTTGACGATACGAATCACACTTGATCACCTCTCTTTAGCAGGTAATACAAATATGAAATTCACCCGTAAAAGCTAACATATCTGTCGTCTGTAGGCTCGTCGTTATTGTGCAAATTGCATAATTGTTTGTACAGGATATCGACTGCGGCCATTTCGAGCAATTCGCCTTGGGCTATACTATACGCATATCCGATAGCGTTCAAGCTATTTAGCCTCTTAAAAAACGTCGACTCAAGCATACCATTTTTCCTAGCTCTTCTCAAAAGAAAAGCTGAAATTCGATCTAAGTGATAGTTGACGTGGATGTCGATCGCTTCATCAGAATCTACGCCATACATTTCAGAAATCTTGCTATTCAATCTCTTTTCTTCTTGTGCCGCTGATATATTCTGATGTTGTATGCTGATAGCCGTTCTGCCACGGAGTTTTGATGATTCATTATTCAGATTGTTCTTGTTTTTCTCCATCTGTCTATAAAATCATCATAAATGTACCAATTAGATCTTATTAATTTATCCTGACTAATCAGTATTATGTCCACGGATACAATAATTGTGCACTTATGCTCTAACGTGCAATCTGTCTGCTGAATAGTAGTTTTTCAGTGATTCTCCCAAAATGTTTGGTTGGAACACACAATTTGATTCACTATTCTCTGGTTTTCATTAAGCCATAGCAACTTCATAAGCTAAAAAGACTTCATACCCCCCCTTAACTTTATTGAACGACATCACCTGCAATAACGTCTCCAATTCATGTGACACTAATGTTATCTCTCAAAAGGATCTTGCCAATTTATGAAAAAAGTTGTACTGATTTAGAATGCGCGCACAGCGAAGTTCTAGTATGTGTGGGAGATAAATTGGGGTTGTATAAAGCCATGCTAGTTGCAGGAAAACCGATAATATCTCAAGAGCTAGCAATTATGACAAAAACTTTCGAACGCGACACAAAAGGATGGTTAGCTGATCAAGCTGCAGTGGTAATATTTTCTATGACGCACAAAAGCAAAGATATTCTTACGAGGATTATCTCGCGCCTTCTTATGAATTGTTCATTACAGGTCTAAGTATTCAATCCCTTTACTATCCCGTATAATTGTTGTCCCATGAAATGTCGCTCAGTATCCTCATCTGCTAAATCGATAGAGACTGTTCTTCCTTTCAAAATATTTACTGTTGCATTTACATCATTCCATGCATTATTGCCATTTGTCCCGACATCTAATATCCCTGAAATTGACACACTCTTATCTGGAGAAATTTGAATTGGAGTATAACTACCATTGTTGATACTATGTACTCTAAAATTACCCAATTGATGGGTGTGATTGCTGGTTCCACCATTCACAGGGCCCGTGTAAAAGTTTGCTGCAAAGTCTGTTAAATTACCTTTATCTACATTCATTTTCCAATCCCCCGATAGGATAAATTTTTGAACTTTACTAATATCAACCGTTGTGATATTCACCGGCAATCCCAAAACCAAAGAACTTATCGCCCCGCTCATACTGAAAGTATCATTGGCTATTGTCATTTGTCCTAAAGCTGAATCAGTAATATGGTTTAATCCAGATACTGATGATATAACCAGAAATGACACAACAACATAGATAATTGTTGAAGAAATACCTCTTGGATACCTTGTCATATTTATAAGCTCAAAAGAATCAGCCATTGTTGGCAGAATAATGTATTGTATAAATTTATAGTTTATCCATATCAGATCAGAACTTTAGCATCGTAGGCAAGTAGAGGGCCTCTCCCATAGGGCCTATGACCTGTTTTTATGAAGATATTCCCTTCATGGTTTGTACGTTGCAAAGACAGGAATTAACATCTTTTATTTCTATTTTACTATTAATAGTGGTTGCATACTTAGGTATCTCCGTTGATTTATGGAAATTAGAGTCGTTCTTATCATATATTCCAGATATTCTTTTGTCAAGCATAATAGGGTTGTTTGTTTGGGGCTTTTAGAAAGAGGATCAGGTCATTGATTAAAATCGGTAGCCGAATTCATTGTCATAGAAAAAAGCATAATAGCGCTTGTGGTAAAGAGTGCCCGCTAGTCCACAGGCCTTTCTAGCTTGAAATTACTTTGCCGCTTAATTATCAAATGTTTCCTTTGTCATTACAATAGTAATATATCTTAAGGATATGGCCAAAAGTTGGAAGTAGTAGTAGGTCAGGTGTGAAGCCGATAGATACAGCCCCTGACCTACCATGAGTGATTTAGCTCGACTCAGAAGGTACAATCAAATCCTTAACCTTTTCTAACATAGAATTTGAATATTATGATAAGACCAAGGGAGTGGTCATAACTCTTATCAGTTTGACCCGTAGTATCTTGAATTAAGTTAATTGTGGTGGGGGGGAGATATGAAATAATTTCACGTGGGGATTTGATCCAGCAGAAACAACTTCTTCTTGTACCTGACTAAAGTCTAATGCCTTCAGCATACCAGTTTCCATGTGGTTCCTCCTGAAACACTATAATAACATCCTTCTTGTCTACATCAAATATCTTTACTACGTCATCAGTAATTGCTTCTGCCAATCTGTCTTTTTCTCTCTGGGTTCTCCCACTATAAGTGGAGATTGTTATTACTGGCATAGAATAATAAGACCTATCTAGGATGTAAGTTTTGCGTTTGTAGGGTGACACTGGCAAACCCTTCTAAACATCTGAACTCGATGTAGGTTAATTCTAATCGCACAGTAATTATTTCATAGCTTCTAATCCTATTAATATGTCCATATGAGTATTACCTAAATACGCAGGAAAAACAATTCTAGCAAATTCGGCGACTGCAAGATAAGTCATGGATCCCACGTTTTTTTAAGTTTGTAAGCGAGACAATAGTTTTGATTCTTATGCTGCACACTAATAGTAATGTACTATAGATGTGTTATATTTTATCAGTATAGAACGTATATCTTAAGAATTTGTTAGTTTTTGGTGGGATATCGATATCGACCATACTTGGAATTAACAAGTATAATTATTTTTTAGAACTAACATGAGACAGGCTGCTTGAGCTGTAAAAGGCAGAATACTGATCATTGTATCATAGCATAACCATCTTTCTTCTTCGCTCCACAAAGTATTGGTAATCGTGAACTCAATTTTCCTCCATTTTCTTATTTAGGTTAGTACATTTTTTGTAAAGGTGATTAACGAAGTTAGCTACATCTATTACATAAGTATATATCTCAAATTAGATTATCGTCTGTGTCAGTGGTAAACAGCAAGGCTGACCGTTACCGTCATAATTCTGAATGCCTGCATAAACCTATTCCAGATGGAATGGCCAATCCAAGGAGAGCAGAGGATGAAAGAGAAGTGAAAGAAAAAACCAAGGCTATTCATCAAGAAAAGATTAAGGTAGTTATAATTTCAATAATTGCTTCTTCTGGATTAATGATACTAAAATTTTCAATTGGTGCTTTAACAAATAGTCTTGGTATTTTATCTGAAGGCATGAATTCAGGTCTGGATCTCATTGCAGGTCTAGTGACACTTTATGCTATACGTATGGTCTTAAGGCCCTCCGATTTATCATATACATATGGGTATGGTAAATTTGAAAGTTTATCATCTTTAGCTCAAATAATTCTTTTGCTCATAGTCGCAAGTTGGGTAACATATGAGGCGGTAAATAGAATATTTTTTGAGACTGTTAGACCAGAGATCAGTATATTTTCCATTTTGATTATGCTTTTGTCGATAGGAGTTGATTATGGAAGATCAAGAGCTTTGTATAGGGCAGCGAGGAAATTTGTTAGTCAAGCACTTGAAGCTGATGGACTCCATTTTAGAGCAGACATGTTCTCTTCTGCTATAGTCGTTGTTGGGTTACTCATAGTACTACTCTTTGATATTCCTGATGCTGATGCGTATGCCGCTCTGGGGGTAGCAGCCGTAATCTCATATGCGTCACTTGGACTAGCAAGAAGAACGTTAAGTGTGTTATTGGACAAAGCACCTAAGGGTACGTACCAGGAAGTCATTCAGGCAGTATCAGATTTGAAAGGCGTAACCAGACCACACGACATTCGAATTAGAAATATTGGGTTCGAAACCTTAGTTGAGATGCATATTGAAGTTCCCAGAACTTTTACTCATGACAGAGCTCACAGAGTGGCAACTTCTGTAGAACAAAGAATAGAACATATCTTGCCTTATTCCAAGGTTTTGGTACATGTAGATGCAACAGAATCTGTGAGTGAAACTATTTTTGATAAGATTAGATTAATTGCTGCCGAAACAGAAGGCATAAGAAATGTTCACTCGTTACACGTCTCAAGAATATACTTCCCCCTTTCAGCTTTGGCTGGTTTCTCACTAAACTCCCCTAAAAAACAGTACTATGATGCCTCATTAAATGTAGAGGAAAAAAAGTCTCAATCCTTTATTAATGAACATCCACTGCACCTGGAACTGGACGTACAGATGGGGCCGAGTCTTGATCTTAGTACCGCTCATTCCATTGTAGACTCATTTGAAGAGAAGTTAAAAAGAGAAGTTCCGCAGATAAAAGACATAACTACCCATATTGAGATTGAATCTTCTGTAGAGGATCTAAGAATGGCAGGGACTGAGAAAAACGCAGACCCAGAGCTCCTCATGAAAATAAAAGAAGTAATGCAATCTATTGATGAGGTAGTCGATTTCAAGGATATTCGAGTATTTGATGATGTAACTGGAGGACAACATATAACCTTGACAATCTGTCTTACTTCACAAGAAGGAACTGTGACAACTTCCCTTACATTAGAGGTTGCACACAAAATCGCTACTAAAGTTCAAAATATGATAATTAATCGTACAGGAGCAACGAGAGTAGTAGTACATACAGAAACAAATAATTGATGTTGATTGAATCGCAAGGTATGACTTTGTTTAGTAAGTCAAGATATTTTCGTAGACGATCGGGCATCAAACTAAGCTCGAATGAGTAACTACTATTTGATGCGCATATGCATCCAGTGACCTGGAGGAAAGAAAAGTAAATCGGTCCGCAGACTTCCAATCTGACACAATAGCAATAAGGAGGGAAAGGGACTTTGATCAGTTATGGAACATTCAATGCCCCTCTATATTTTGTATCAGAAACGCTTGGTGTGGCCATAGAGGATTAGAGCTATGCTAACGGGTAGACAATTCTAATAATCTAAGAGTAGCAATTCACTTTGTCATGTTTTTTGGATCATTAAATAGAATAGAAATGTTTTCTCAGTTGATTCTTTCGAGAGAAGTACATTCCTTTTTCTACCAAGTTAGCATTGGTTTTATTTGAATAGATAGGCTAATTGGTGTTATGAGGCGAATAAAGATGTTCATTGCATCAAGTTTAGATGGTTTTATTGCCAGAGAAGATGGAAGTATTGATGCAGATAGATCAGATTATAACGTTCACTAGATTCTCTACTATGTAAAATCTTTGATTATTGAAAAAATTTGTATCGATGCATATCCATAAAAATAGAAAAAGGGGAATTAGCTAGAAAATTCTGGAGAATAAGTCAACTAACAGTTTTGGAACAAATATAAAAGCTATATATAGAAGTTATATTTGGGTCCGTCGCATGCGTAGTGGCTAGAACTGCTATAGAATTAAAGTGTCATTCCTCTAT
>JAATVP010000227.1 GCA_014523625.1 Nitrososphaerales archaeon TH5896 | reverse complement strand
TGATATTTGATTATGCCAGTCCCAATTCGTCATTTTCGATCAATTGAATTGTTGCCACTAAAAGCCGCTATTGCAGTCGCAACCTAAGAGTGTAAATTCACTAATTGATCTCTGGTTAATATGACGGGTAATACTGTCCCAGGTCGTGCCTTATATCCAGGAACACCCACTCCCATGGCGATCATAGTACTCTTATTAGCCGCATGTGGAGCAAAAAATTCGGTCGTTGCATCATCGAAAAATGTGGTTCCAGATGCGCCTATAGATTGTGCATAGCTTGACAAGTATATTTTCCCTGCAATTATCCCTGCTTCAAGTTGAGCAACCCTGTATCCTCTGTTACCCAGTTTATCGAGCACATCGTGAAGATCTGCCATCAAGAAGATCACTGCACTTGCATCACTAAAAAGAGATTGGCCTAGACAAAGATAACCGGAGATTTGTCTTGATGCGTTTCTTTTTAACAGATCGAACGCTTTGCGTCTGCGATTAAAGAAATAAGCCCCAGGTTCTAGACCAGTCACACTATTAGAGATAACATAAGCATCGATTACAGAAGATATAGTCTCTTCATTTGCGAAAACATCCATTGGCACTCCCCGTGTTGAACTGTCAAGTATAGAGTAAAGTGTGGAAAGTGAAATAGATGAATGCTTATCGAATCTTCGAGTTGATCCTCGCCTCAGTATGACCTCGCCAATACTCAATTTTGTAGGAGTACCCGTAACATCTAACATCACTTTTCGGTCCAATATGGGCTCAGTACTGTAGTTTTCTGTTTCAAAGTCTTGATTTCGTCGCTCTAATTGTTGTTTGGAATCTGAGTTTCTTTTGTGATTAGTTGGTACTTGCTGTTGCTCGGAAAGAGTCTTATTTGTTTGAATGTCAATCCACGCTTCGACATCTTCTCTATCTAGGAGTTTCGAATCTTGGTGAGCTTTCCAAATCTCAGGGTAATCTACCTCTCCTCTTTGTGATATTGGCACAATCTTTGGAATGGGTAACTCAGCTATCTCTTTTTGGATATTGTTATTTGCCCTGGAATCAGATTTCGGGCAATGGCCAATCCCAATTGGCGCAATTACAATCGAAGCTTCTTTTAGAGGCTCCAAACGCAATAACTTATCAACTATATCATCGACATACCCCGTAATCAATTTGGTAGGAAGCTTCAATGACGCTGTAGTTGCCAAGAGATTAGCAACAATCACACCACAATCCCAGAACCAATGACGATAAGATCTTGCCTGATATTTCCATGCATTTCTCCAGCCGAAAGAAGAGAATATTACAGAAAGAGGCGAAGTATTGATTGTGTCATATTCTTTTTCTGCCAACGCGGTGGAAGCTAAAGCATGTCTGTAATCTCCACTTCTCAGCTGAGTTAAGCTGAAATCAGCAGGGCCAAAATGATAAACTCCGGCCGTTAGGTTTGGAGTTAAGTCGCCACAAACGACGTATAATTCTATAGGATAGAGGGCTCCTGTAGCAGAAGCAGCACGCATGAAATAAGTGCCGTAACTATATCTCATCACTCTGGTTATCCCAGCGGCAAAGAATAGTATCTCAGAGATATCCATTCCAGAAACAGGTTTCTTGGCTTTTATTGAATTAGCGTTTGCAAATTGCTGGACATCTGAAATTGAAGTCAGCGAATCCAAATTTGGAATAGGGAAGTTATTTGTAAGGGGATAGTGTGGTTGCTCAAGGTATGCTTTAAAGGGTATTGGACGGTTATCGTAATCTAAATAATGTCTAGAAGTCATTATACTGACTTCTGAATGCTTGGTTGCTTCATGATAATCCAAGGCATGTTGAATCTCCTGATTATTCATTGATCTTTAATGATTGAAGACCGATATAATTTTTACAAAAGGGTAGAACTCGAAGAGTGAGCACGCATATCGGGCTTGAAAATAGCGTCACAGCTAGGTAAAATGCATAAATTCCAATAGTATTGAAGAAATCTATTTGCCCTCCCTAGAGGTTTTTCAAACTAGACAGAATCTATCTTGGTTCTACGGACCAGCGAAGTGGACTTGTGCAGGATTTTACAATAAACAGTTCCACACAATTCGCACAGATATCGCCAAAAATACGAAAACTCCTACTAGATTGCCTTTACGAAAAAACTCTCAGAGCCCACTGACCAACTTCAATAAAAATATCTTTATACTCCTCAGGAATATTGTACTATTGAATGTCCAACCCAAACGACAAGTATGACAATCAACAGAATAAAAGTGCGAGCGATGACGTACGGACAAACAATGCGGCCAATACTAGCTATAATAGCAAGGATGAAAACGAAGAACGAGGTCAATCAGTTGACCCATCAAGGAAGACTTCATTTACTGATAGAATCATGCATAAGGTTAGCCCCGGTTCTAGTCGAGAAACAAATGAATATTCTGAACTTGAAAGAATCTCCAACAATGTCACAAAAATAATCATAAGTTTATTCCTGCTGGTCGGCTTTATAGTGTTGGTCACGGCGATTTTTGTTGCTGTCATCGGCAACAATGATGGTCAACAAGCACAGATTCTCGGAAACGTGTTTGTGGCAGCAATTGTAGGCGGATTTACGATAGTTGGAACTATCATATATCAAGTTCGTGGCAGATGATGACACAGTGGCGTGAACCGATCACGCAGGAATTTGCAAAAAATCGATCCTCTATTTTGCCCAAAGTGCTAGCATGATCCTCTCTTAGATTTTTTTACTTTTTTTGTATCCTCATTATCAAAATCATTCTTCACTTCAAGAACAATTTTAGTTTGTACTAAATTTCAACTGGCGTAATATTACCTACATATTCTGTAGTCATTCAGTCACACAGCAACGTCACAATTACCATTTAGTTAGCGTCATTATCAAAGATGTCTCCGCTGCCAAATTAGATTTAGGACCCACTCAAATTCAAAAAATTGATAACTAAGAATTTCTCTCAAGTCCAAGTTTAAGGTTGTCAGCCCACTAAACCTATCAAGGCTTATTCTTACTAGTTGATTCATCGTCAAGGAAAAAATCCGAGTCCTGATCGGAAACTTCATTGATCGTATTGGAGTCAGAAGGACGAGAAGCAGAAGTAATTTTAGTGTTAATTCTTTTTCCCTCCTTCTTCCTTTTTATTCTACGCCTGATCAAGAACAATCCAACTGCAATTACAATGATTATTATGAGTACCATTGGAAAGATACTTGTAAATCCATTCTCAAGAGTAAACGCAGCATTATTACTGTTACTGTTACTGGACGCCGAGGGTTGTCCTTCATATACTACTGTATCGTTTAATAGCAATTCATGAACCATTCTAAGATTGTCACTATAAGTAACGTTTAGGCTCACAGGGTAATTACCTGCCGGTGATTCACTATCAATGCTAAGAGGAATACTAAATGGAAGTGGAGAGTTCTCTGAAAGATCCCCTAGATACTGTTGTTGAGATGGACCTGTAACCAAAGATTTATTTGAGTTGCTCTGCGATGATTCTGGATTATTTGCTGGATTGAATAATTCTATTGTGGTAAATAATGCGACTGTATTTCCTTCATTCAATAAATTACCGACTAGATTTGGGGCACCACCTACGTAATTTATGTCAAGATCATATGTTCTAATGCGTATTTGGCCATCAACGTAAGCGCCAATGTTTAGAGTATCTGTTTTAGACTGTCCCCTTTCTATGTACTCGGCTCTTATTTCAAATTCCGTAGGCGTATTGATCACATCCTCGGCTGCATAAACGGTCGTGGACATTGGGAAATTTGATTGAGGAGTCATATAATCTACTCTCCATCTTGAGTCTCCTAATATCTTAACAGAATTAGTCCCTGAAGAAAGGGAAAAAACGATATCTGTAAGCGGTAAGCTTCCATTGTTGGTTATGCTAAAGCGCAGATTTTCTAACCTTCCTGCAGTCAGTTTTATGGGGTTTTCGTTAATTTCATCTTCAGCTTCATTTACGTTACTCTTACTATTATTGCCAACATTATCATGACTACTGGACGTTGTTGAAATTCTCCCTGGATTTATGCTGAGTACTGACTCCGGGGGATTTGGTGCTACGATCATTCCAATTGAATAATCGGAATCGGTCCGGATGCCATATGCATTATTGTATGCTATTTCCAGATCCAAAGTCTGTATCGTTCCTTCAGAGGAATAGTCAGGATATATAATTGGGGTGATTAGGACAGAGCTGCCTGCGGGGATATTTCCGATGTTAAAAGATTCTGAATCGACCGTCGTAGAAGACGAACCATTTATCGAACTACTCTTAGAAGTACTACTGTTTGAGGCAGTAGTCCCACCAGAAACATCTACCACTGTAACTACTGCTCCTGTAGCGTTGGCTGTTCCCTCATTTGTAATAAGTATTTGTAGCGGGTTGGGATAGCCTGCAGTTAGATTTTGATTTAGCAATGTAGTGTCTAAAATTACCTTACCGGTCACTCTAAAGGGGATCATCATTGAAGTTGAGATCTGTCCGACCTCAAGAATCTTCGAATATGATAATGTCAAGTCACCAGTGTATGGACCCACTTTGGCTTGTGGAAGAACGTCCATTGTGAAGTACATGGTGAAAGTGTCACCGGCTTTAATGATAGAATCATAACTGGCCACTGCTACATTTGGAGAGGTGACATTATTTTCGCCTTCAATCGCTCTAAATCCGGGGGGAAGGGTTAGATAACCTGTTACCCCTGTAATATCGGTCCTTCCTCTATTTACGAATACTATCGCAAGGGTAGAAGTTCCTTCTCCAGGGCCAATTTCCTTCTTGGAGTTGTTTGTAGTTGACGTGGATGTGGAGATAGAATCTTCTGTCCAATATGCTTCAAGAAAAGAAGGAGCTCTATCAGTCTGCACAGAGATTGGAACAATAGTCGCAGGAGAAGAATTAGATGATTGAGCAAATACGTTCACTTCAGATGTCGTAAATAATACCAAATATGAAATTACTGATATAAACAAGAGACATAACCCTAAGCTGATAAGAGGACTTGAATTTTTTCTGCTCTTCATAGATGCGACAGGATTCATACAGCAACTCAATGGGTTTCTTCTTCGCATGGGTTCTAACGTACATTCCTCGAAAAAGGAACAAGGGTCATTCATATATTTCTCCTTTAGGTTATTTCTTTCTTGTTCCATCATATTCTATTTATTATCTCTTTTTCAATGGCCCCATCCCGGATGAAAATGGTTCTGTCTGTCCTAGATGCAAGGTCTGAGTTGTGTGTTACAAATACAATAGTCCTTTTGAACTTATTAGCAAGCATTCTCAATAGATCAAAAACCTCTTCTCCTGTCTTTGAATCTAAATTCCCAGTTGGTTCATCAGCAAGAATTATGGCAGGATTATTCATAAGAGATCTAGCGATGGCTACTCGCTGTTGCTGTCCTCCACTTAGATTTACTGGCTTAAGCGATGCTTTATCTTCGATCCCTAATATTCTTAACAGTTTTAGTGAGCGTCTGTGTCGCGCTTCACTATTCATTCCGGAGATAATAGCTGGAATCTCAACATTCTTCTGAACCGATGTCCTGTTAATCAAATTAAAGGATTGAAATATGTAACCTATTAGTAAATTTCGCATTTGGGCAATCTGACTATCTTTTAGGGAAAAAATATCCACATTATCGATGAAAACTCTTCCATTGGAAGGTCGATCCAATGCGCCGATAATGTTTAGTAAAGTTGACTTACCACTTCCAGAAGGGCCTACAATCGAGATAAATTCACCTTTTCTAACTGCAAAACTAATTTCCCTAAGAGCAATCAATTCCCCTGCTGGAGATTTAAAGACCTTTGAAACATTTTCCATTTTTAATGCGACAGGTAATAAAAGATCATTGACTTCATTCTTAGCGTCAGATCCAGGCTTTTGATTATATCCTACAACATTGTCATGCATAGCTAATAGCCCTATTAGATTTCAATCTCGTTTTTTGCTTATCTGTAACGTATATTTTTCCCTCTTTATCCAATTTTGAGGATGATTTATAAGCAGTTATACAGGCATTTATAGTTGACTTCAATTTACTCGAATGGGGCGCACCAAACTTATTATCGCTTGAAGGATATCAACTAAATTTGAGATAAGGTGGACTGTCTTACAGAAGTAACAACTATGATTAGAGAACTATGTTCAATAAACTAGCTGCATATTTTTATTCTATGAGAGTAAAACTTACGAGTCCGAATTGATACTGCCAATAGGACCGATAATACAGTACTGCTAATCTTATGAATTATTTTTTATCTTCATTATCTGGCACCTATCATACTTATGCTGTTATGTTAGACAGTAGACAGTCAACATGAAAAAAAATCAAGATAGACTACGACTGCTAATGTATCTTATTAATGGAGTCAATATTTCTACAATCATACACTGTAAATGGAAATTATAAAAAATAAGAAAGATGATACTAGCTAGCTGCTACCATCTTATTGAATGTAGCATCCTTAGCTGTAACAATTCCTCTCTCTACTAATGATTTTTCTCCTAACGCCTTTTCTATAGCTCGATCGCTCAATTGGACTGCCTGACCAATCGTTATGTCTTCAGTATATTCCTTCTGAATTGTATCAATAGCTGTGTCTGAATATTGTCCTATTGCAAAACCAGATCCACTAAAGTACGTACCGCTAGGATCAACTTGATACAATTGAATCCCTGTCGGATCTAGTCCAGCGATAATTATCGATGCTGCCTGAGGTCTAACTGCGTAAATTGTAAAGTCGTGCAAGTAAGAGCTGAGCTGTCTTGCGAGCGACTTTATATCTATTGGACTATCGTAAGTGAATCTGTATTTCTGTGCCGCAATTCTCATCTCATCAATTAATTGAAGTATATCTCCAATATATCCAGAACCAGTAGCACCGACATGTCCATCTATTGCAAATATCTTCTCTGATGGTTCTACCAAAGGCTTCGTAGGCTTAATGTGACTAGAGATCAAGGCAAAAGTTGAGGTCTTGATCCCTACTGTGGTTGAACCCCTACCAACCGCCTCTAGGGCACTGTCTACCAACAGCAGTCTTCCTTCAGGTCCATAGTAGTAAGGATATCTAGAGTTACTAACTCCCGAACTACCTATATCAGCCATTATATTATCTCCTCCTCTCCTTCACTATCAAGGAAAGATTTGGGATCGTCGATATGTCTATCCCGTTTCCCGAACCAGGATCTCTTTCCATTGCAGCCGCAACTGCTTTAGTAGCGATTTCCTTTGCTTGTTCATTGGTCATGTCTTTATGATATATGCTTTCAAGCACTCCGTAGGCAATAGGAGAACCTGAACCAGAGGAAGCAAATTCCTCGCTGGTAATGGCGCCACTCATATCTGCCACAAGAATGTGTCCACCTTCTTGATCAACTCCACCTACCAGTAATTCTACGAAGTACGGTTGATAATTCTTGAGGCCAGCGTATGCTTGATTTGCAATTAGCCTAGCTGATTCTTTTACTGTGACAGGAAATCCTCTACGTAACTCGATGAGATTTCTCTCAGCCTTGACAAGCTTAACCATGTAATCTGCGTCAGATAGCTGCCCAGCAATCGCTACTGCCAACGTATCATCTATTTTTGTTATTTTCTGGGTAATCTTAGAACCAATAAAGAAGCCCTTACTGGCTCTTCTGTCAGAGCCCAGTACGACTCCTTCCTTTGTTCTGATACCGACTATTGTGGTCATTCTCTTTTTCCACTCACCAGATATATCTATACAAATAGAGTATTAATTGACCAGCATTTGTGGAAATAAGTCACGGCCAATGTACCAAAGCGTATAAGTGTGGAGGCAAGCAGCAAAGTTGCCCGTGGTGTATCTTTAATATATTGAAATTCTCTATATCATGGCGATCTGAAGTGCATAAGAAATTTAGTAAG
>JAATVP010000226.1 GCA_014523625.1 Nitrososphaerales archaeon TH5896 | reverse complement strand
TTATCATATTTCCCTTAATTCGTGCTTCTTGGACGTTGATACAAATCCTTCTATCCCATCCATTATCATTGAATGGTCTGTTTCTTTACAACAACTGCAATCTGACTTTAGGCAATCTCTTGCAATTTCATGGTTACATGTCTTGCACGTACAAATAGCGTCTCTAGATGGATGGCTATATTCTTGATGCTGGGTAACTTTGTTTTCGATGGGATTCATATAAATAATGAACTAAGCACTCCTTAATAGGATAATCGTCGATGTAATACTCCTAACTAATGACGTGGTTGGTAAGTGTAACGTACCGTAACGTACGGTAAGGGATAGATTCAAGTGGAGAACAAAAAACCAGCATCGAAGAGGAGCACATGGATGCTGGAGAAACTGCAGGTAGTATCGTAAAACATGAACTTTAAGTTACCTACTGATGTTGATGAGGGAGTGAGAAAATGGAGTAGCTTATGGACCTTGCCGAAAGTGAAAAGATTAGAGAATTGGGAATAGAATGGAAATGGTTAGAAAAGACGAATGAGCTGGACGAAGTAGAAGGATTGATAAAAGATGCAGTCGCGTCACTTGAAAAAGCAGTAAAGAGTATAGTAGAGCTAAGAAACATTACAAGAGCTAGAGGACATCCGGAAGAAGTATTGGAAGAAGTAAAGAAGAGCTTACGGGATATCATAGACCCAGGGGACATAGAAAAGATTTGGAGAAACGAACGAAAAGAGCCAAATACAATTTGATACACCAAACAAATCTCCTCCTTTCAACTGCAGTGCATTATACTGCAATGAAGATATGAAAATGAGATTTTTGAATATAAGTTACCGATTTCACAGTATTACTGCAAACAGGGTTTCAAAATAATTGGAAACTAACACGCGATAGGGCGACTGCGAATTTAACCGCTAATCTCACTGCAGCTCAATTATATGAGAAGAGCTCTTTTAGTCTGCTTCTTTATGTAAATTTCTAGCGGCTTTTTCATATTCACTTTTCTCGCTTGCTGCATTCATGATATCTGTTTTGCTTACCACACCAATTAATTTTCCATCGTCATTGCATACAAAGACCTTTCCCATACGCTTTCTCGAAATCTGGAGTAAAGCTTCGTTAGCTTTTCTGTTTTCACTCATTATAATTAAATCCGCCTTTGGAATCATTATCTTATTTGTTTTTGTTAGAGATCTTTCACTATCTGTTATGTTCGATGCATCTTTAAAAGTGACCATTCCTAACAACCTATTGGCATCAGGTTCACTGCTTAGAACAGGGAATGAGTCCTTTGAATACAAATTAAAATAATCTTTAATTAGACTGTCTATTGTTAAATTCTCTCCTACAGTGATTATTCTAGTATTCATTATTGCACCTAAGGGAATAGTTGACAAAATCCTCATGAGCTCATGCTCTGATAGATATGATTGGGCACCGCTATTTAGGAACCAACCTATGAGTAACAGCCACATTCCACTAACAAAGGAACCTGAAAACATGATAAGAAAGCCCATTCCCATAAATACATAAGACATCACTATTCCCGCCTTCACGGATATCCGGGTAGCCTGATCAAAGTCTTTCTTCCATCTTAATAACGCAGCACGCAATATCCTTCCACCATCCATGGGAAAGGCGGGTATAAGATTAAATCCCCCAAGAATTATATTTATTACCATTCCGTACCATAGTACACCTTTGGTAATATTTAGCACCATACTACTGATTCGATCGCTAACCTCATTTCCATTAACTAGAGATACCATTACCAATAATATTCCAAGCACACCTGCAATTATGAAACTAGTTACAGGTCCTACGACCGCTATTTTGAACTCTTTTCCAAAATCCTTTGAGACCTCGCCTCCCCCAGGCATTTCGTCTTCAATGTCTGACATGCCACCAAAAATGAAAAGGATTATTTGGCGCACTTTGATACCATATCTTAACGCTATAATGGAATGTGCTAACTCGTGTAATAATACTGAGACAAATAAAATTATTGCACAAATAATTCCCATAGTCCAATACTCTAACGTCGAAAGACCTGGGTTGATCTCTGGCATTAGATGAATAGAGACTGTAAACGTTACTAGAAAGAATACAATTATCAGAGTATAGTGTAAACGGATAGGTATTCCCTTAACTCTTGCTATCTGCAACGACAATGTTCTTCTACTTTTAAACATGGCGAGTTGACTATATGAAATTTATCAATTTTGAAAAAAGTGGCTACAGATGAAGGAATCAAGACAATTGATAATATTATATTTAAGCACATATACGAAATAAAAATAAAGTGAAACAATTGAATCAATAAAAACTAGATATAGATGCAGAGTATTGCAATGCATGTATAATATTTACGGCCTAATTGATCGCAGTCCAATTATTATGACCTCCGGAGTATGTAGTAGTGGATACCGCCATACTTATACTGACATTTGGCTACAATGTTGAACTTAATAACAAAAATTTCCTACAATAGCTATGACAGACCGGCTTCAGAATAGCACGCAAACTGCTCGTTGAGACGATGATTTATTCTATTTAGCTTTAGCATATTGCTAGAGATTTCGTGATCGTCACCAGTGTGGTAGGATGAACAAGACTGACAGCAAGAGCTATAATAGTAATTTCTGACAGATTTATCAAGTTGATTTTGTTGTATGGTAGTAAAAAGATGCTATCATTGGATGATATGACATTGGCATGCACATATTATGTAGACATTTTAGCCTAATTGGAAAAATTGGAAACAATAGTTCTATCCAAGAACTTTATTACGATCAAGTACAAGCGGCAATATCCCGAATTATGACCAGGTTATCATGGAGTGATCTCTGTATAGAATTGTCCAATTTAGATAATCCACTTTCAGATCAAGAACTGACTAATAACGAATTTGGAGTAGGTTATACGAGAGGCACAAAGGAAGTATAGGGCATGGACTACATCCCTGGCATTAATGTCCTGGGTATTGCTCAATTTCCAAAGGAAAATGGAAGACGGACATTGCCATGATCTAACGCATACGCATAGTGAATCAAATCCGAGGAACTGCGAAAATGGGCGTCTATTCCACAAGGAAATGTTCAACAGGTGTTTACAATCTTATGAGCCGTTACTTGCAGTAAGTTGAATCGCTTTAAAGGTTTTTTTGGCACTAATACAAATCCAAAAAATTAATGCTGAATGATTTGAAGTCTTTTAGATATTAAAATTGACCGATATTCATCCACACTGACTTTTCGGCATCTATCGCAGTCATTAATTTGAGCTCTTCGTTAAAAGCATCAGTGTTAAGGAAGGTAGTCAGCTGTTGAAAGCCATAGTCCTGCTTAGCTGCTACTTATAATAGTTGCCGTGTTGCTCCCTCCAATTTTTGAGCCTTTCTGTCAATAATTGAAGCTTACCAAGAGATTCGTAGAAGGCCGTACTTACACTTATCTTTTCTTCAGTGACCGCGATAACGTAGTCTTGCAATTTGTCTAATTCTATAACTAGTTGTCCTAAGTCGTCTACTCTTTGATCTTCATCAGCCTTTGTTCGACTAGACTTCTTCCCAATACCTAATGTCAATTTTTCTATTGTTAGTCAGATGATCTGAACTCATTTATGCTTTTTGCACGAATAAGAACTCCTTGATTATTCACTACTATTTTTTTCATCCCCTTCTTCTATTCTTTAATAGTCCAGATAGTCTTGGCAGGGCTTCACAATCTTTGCACACTAAAATTTCTTGATCGCCATTAAGGATTTTCTGTCTTTGCTTCTATACATCCTTCGTATCCACTTATCTAATTCGATTATGAAGTATGCAATAGCTGCCAAAACCATAATTCTTAACCAAGTTTCTAAATCTAATGGAGCGCTTTGGAAAATAGTGTTCATAGCTGGTAGATACGTATACGCAATTTGCAGCAAAACCATCAAAAGGATACCTACCACTATCCACTTATTTGAAAAAACTCCGATCTGAAATATTGGTTTAGTTAGTGATCTGCAATTTAACAGATAAAATATTTCGATCATTACAAGGGCGTTCAGTGCAGCCGTTCGAGCCACTTCTATACTGCTACCTTCATTATTTAATTCCCAGAGATAAAGCGTAAAAACACCTATGAGAATAATTGCAGTTGTAAGTAGAATTCTTTGAATCATTTCACTTGTCAACAAAGGAGAAGAGGGCGGGCGGGGAGGTCTTTGCATAATATCTGATTCCTTTGGTTCAAATATTAACATGATACCCAAGGTTATCACAGTTGCCATATTTACCCAGAGAATTTGTACTGGAAGCATTGGTAGGCCTAGCCCGGTAAAGATTGCAGCCAATATCACTAATCCCTCACCAAAATTTGTTGGAAGAGTCCAAGTTAAGAATTTCATCAAGTTATCAAATATAGCTCGCCCTTCTTCAACCGCGGAAACAATAGACACAAAGTTGTCGTCGGACAGAACCATGTCAGAAGCTTCTTTTGAAACGTCAGTGCCTGTTATACCCATGGCGATCCCGATATCAGCTTGTTTGAGAGCTGGCGCATCGTTGACACCATCTCCTGTCATAGCGACAATGTGGCCTCTTGACTGAAGAGCTCTGACCAGATCAAATTTCTGAGCTGGGGATACCCTAGCAAATACATCAGTTTTTTCTACTACATCTGCAAGTCCTTGTTTGTAGCTAATAGCCAAATCATGACCGGTGAGTGCGGAAACTGAATAAGGGCGTTTATCAATGAATTTACCTTCATATTTTTCTATATATTCTCCATCGGTGTTATCAATACCAACACTACTAGTGGTATGCAACCCTAACTGATTAGCGACAAAAATTGCTGTATGCAGGTTATCTCCGGTAATCATTTTCACTTTAATCCCGGCATTTGAACAAGCATCCACAGCTCTGATAGCCTCATCGCGCGGCGGATCAATCATACCCTGAAGACCAAGAAAAACTAAATCATAAGCTATATCGGAGATTTCAACCTTGTCCTTATAATTTACTGAAATATCTTTGCGTGCGAAAGCCATGACACGAAGACCTCGCTTGGCCATATCCTCTGCGAGTTGTATTATTTCATCTTTTGATTGCAGGGGATGAACAAATTTCTTTATATCATACGGATATCCTGTGTTTATAGTACCCTCCTCATGGTAGCTACTTTTTTCATCGTAATGGTTTTGCGTAAGCCAACGTCGTGGAGAACCTGACAATTCTCCATGATCCTCTAACATTATGTAGCAACACCTTTTCACTATTTCTTCAGTAGCCCCCTTAACGTATATGATATAATTACTGTTACTACTAGTAGTGTTATTTTTCGACAAGTGAAGAGTGGCCATAAACTTTAAATGAGATTCAAAGGGAATAGTATCGATTTGTGGAAATCTGTGTTCTATTCTGGGTTCCGATAAACCGGCCTTCAATGCTGACACTATCAATGCACCCTCAGTTGGATCACCTTTTACTTCCCAATTTCCATCTTCGTTCTCCAGAAGTTCGGATTCATTGCATAACATGCCAGCGATTAGGCATTGCTCAAGTACCAGTGGATACTTAGACGATACATTAGCTGGAGATGCAGTGAATCCGGAATAAGACAAGGTGACTACATCTTCTTTTTTTATAGACTCATTGCAAATATCTGAGCTACCTGTCGAGATCTGTTGTTTTTTTATTATCATCCCCGCAGAAGGATTGTATCCGGTGGCCGTAGTTTCATAATGATAGCCTCCTGCAATTATGTCCTTTACTGTCATTTGGTTCTGCGTAAGAGTACCTGTTTTGTCTGCACAAATTACAGTAGTACTTCCAAGAGTCTCCACTGCAGGTAGTTTGCGGATAATGGAATTCCTCTTGGCCATACGGTTGACTCCAATTGATAATGTGATCGTAACTGCAGCAGGCAGTCCTTCGGGTATGGCCGCTACTGCAAGCGCAACTGAAGCTACAAACATATCAACAGGAGCGTGATTCTGCTGTAATGTACCAAACACAAAAGTGGTTGCAGCAAGTCCCAGAACAACATATAGTAGTATCTTACTAAATTGAGATAGCTTGCGACCAAATGGTGTTACCATCTCTTGTGCAATCGATATTTCTTGTGATATACGTCCAGTTTCGGTCTGATCGCCTATGAGCACTACTATTCCAATCCCGTGACCATGGGTAACTATAGTTCCTGCATAAGCCATATTCATGCGATTTGCCAGATATGTGTCAGGCTCCAGAATCAACTCAGCTGCCTTTTCTTGTGGAATAGATTCACCTGTGAGCAGTGATTCATCAATCTTTAGATCGCGTGAGCTGAAAAGACGGATATCAGCTGGAACTTTGTCTCCTGGCCTTAATACTACAATATCACCAGGCACGATATCATAAGAAGAAATTCTCATTTTCTGACCACCAGCGCGAAATACAGTGGCCTCAGTCGTAATCATCTTGGTCAGTGCTTCTATTGCCTTTCCAGCTTTCGATTCTTGGATGAACCCTACGGTAGTATTAACTAGGACGACACCAAAGATAACTGCAGTATCAACCCATTCTTGGAGTATTGCAGTTATTATACCTGCGCCTACCAATATGTATACAAGTGGTTGGCTAAACTGTCTAATGAAAAGTACAATGGATCCTTCCTTCTTCTTCATGCTTACCTTGTTTAGACCATGCTTTTGTTGTCTGCGTCTAATTTCGGCAAAATCTAATCCTTCATTTATACTAGCCTGTAGTATGCCAGACACTTCTTCTATTGATTTCGTATGCCATTCTCTTTCTTGCAAGAGACCTTCCATTATAACTCATTGACAACCTTATTTAGTTGATTTTATTATTCATCGCATATCATCATCAGTATAACAAGCTGCTTAATGTATGGTTCACAAAGCTAATCAAAATAAGAACTGCGGAACCTGCAGAGCCAGTTAGATCTACAGTGCTTGCAGTCAGCATGCCGCTAAAAGAAAGAATAGTAATAGACAGCCAGGTATTGAGCCACAAGCCGCGCAAGAGCTATTATCAGCAAGTTATAAAGAGTAATATTGGGAAAGCATAACTTGGGCCTAAACAAAAGGAATTGATTCTTGTGCTGCTAAGAGTTAAGGGGCATCAGTTCACAGTTCGCAGTATTTTTTTATTATGTCTTACACATAGCAAGATGGGGCAGCTCGGCCTTCACAATGATGCATCAGTTTCACAACGATCAGCGCTGCTGGCGTTTCTAAAACGCAAAGGCAGAATGACCAAGCTACCCAGCTGCTCAATGATTCGAACTTGCGGTGTGTTACTTTGCATACAAGTAAGTTATATATACAGAAAAAGGAGATTAGGCGGCAAATTGAATAGACGTCAGTCATTATTGATATCCTCCTTATTTGCTCTAACTCTTAAATCAATGGGAGTTGTCTCACTATTTAAGGATGTAAATGCATCTACCTCTGTTTCAACCGAGGGTCCCGCAGACATTATGCAATCTTCGGAGGCAAATAATAGTACATCTAATGCTGCAACTGATATTTTTGGTAGTGAACAATATACTCTCTCACAGAATGACAAGAATCTTGTGATATTAATACCAAATGAAGGGCATCATGGACCAGGTGAGGATGATGAAGCAAGGTTCATTGCTCAATCATTCGTCCCTGAAACTGCAGCTATAAACAAGGGAACAAATGTGATATGATTCAACGGTGATGTGGGACAGCACTTTGAACCAAATGCTGATAGAACTGGCTTAAATCTGGTAAATGACCCCTTGTTAAGTGATCTAATTGCAGATAGTGATGATGAAATCTCTGCTGTGACATTTGGTACAGGTTTTACAGGAATCAGTGATATAGAAACTGGACTTGATGGTAATCTGTATATTCTTACATATGATAGAGGAGCCGAGGGGCTTGGAAGTCTCTACAGGATAATGCCTAGTGGGACAGGGAGCGATAGCACGCTAGCCCCAACTGTATTTGTTCCTCCTACTACTTCTACTACCCACCTGTAGACGATCAGGATGAAGTTGATGCTGAAGAACAAAGTTCTGAGGATGGCAATTTAGGTAGCGATGATAACGAAGAGGAGGAAGACCAGCAGAATGAGGATGAAAATGATGGGGGCAATGAATAACTATAGAAAAGACATCGCTAGAAGCTTGGAAAGATAATAGGCAAATAATTTGTTATTTCGTAGTCTTTCCTAAGATCGATTACCGCGGTATCGATGCTTCCGAAGTTAGAGTTATTGAGTTGTTTTCAGGACGTGAAAAACGTCCATTCAGACTAAGCTGTTTTCAATAAGAGACTTTATCCGCGCCTACGGCTAGTACTTCCATGTTGCATATTATCTTGAATCTGTTCCGAGCACGCTGGACACTTTTCGGCAGTGTTTGTTTCAGACATAAACATAGTGCCACAACTAATGCATTTAATTTTATGAAGCCCGGGCATACTGTTGAGATCAATAGTAGTATAAATATTAAAGCTTTTAATGAGGCTAGAATGGTTGTGACCAGTATTTAGTGGATCGTATCCAAACTATCATTTCTGAAGCACCATCAGTTTTCATCTTTCATCTTTCCAATCTCCGTCAGGTGATAGAATCCGCTCGTACGGTCTTCTTCAACCCATCCCATATCTTCAGGAAACTCAACAATACTCTATAGGTTGATGGTTATTGAGCCCAAAATTTAAGTCAAAAATGGTTTACACATCCTTGTGCCTACCCACTACGTGGGTTCATATACTTCTGGAGATCTTAGTGAAGTTCAATCCCATTTACAACCGTTTTATGATGAGATAGACCAGAATAATCATCAATATCCCTTAGAGAAAGAGTTTTACAAACCAACCCAAAGCTGGCTCAGATTCCATGTGTGTTTGCAATTAATTACAAAGTAGTTTCTGAACTCAATACTGGTCCATAGATTGTTATGGCATTCAGGAACTGATTCCAGATTCGACTCTGAATAAGCACATTGCCATGCAAATCTAAGAATATTACCCATTGATTTAAAATATTATGACAATGTATCTCATATGATTGATTTGATGATTTATTAGAACAAATAATAATTACAATAAAATTCCCTCTGCTAAAATCTCAGATGCCAAAAAAATTGAAGCGCTCGATTCAAAAATTATATCATTAACGATATTAGGAACGCCAAATAAACTGATATCATCTAAGCTAAAAACGCCTTTGAGTACAGTTCAAAGAAGAACAAGACTGCATGTACCTCTTGCTGTTGATTTAATCGTCCCTTAACAGCAATCTTGTTGGAAAATGAATCACTTAATGCCTTAATGAATTTCGCTGTATGTACAGTAGGCACTACTTCAATGAATAATCACGGATCCATACCATTTTAGCATCCTTAATTTTCGGTTTGCTTTAAGAAATTCAATTGATCGACTACGCCCCAATGTCTTATAATTTTTTCATCTTTTAATTTATATAGATGCGCAGATCTGATGTTCACTGACTTGTGTGTTGAAGAAAATCCTTGAAATTTTCCTTTATGTATACCAGAGCCTTTAAGAAATACCATAACACCATAGTGTGTGTATTATTAATTATGGCAGATCAAGTATTCATGTATGGCATAGTAGCTGGTGCCTTTGTAATATTAACAGGGATACTGTTCTGGTCAAGGGCAAGCAGGAAGTCAGAAGAGAGGAAATCTACATCTACTTCTGCTACCACGTCTGGAGAAAGAAAAGGTGCAATCTAAAACATACTCTTTTATTTTTGAGTGTTGATAGGTTTGTCTGGTAACAAGTTGAGATCTGTTTCTGTTTATACTTGTCCTTCTTTCTATCAAACATGTAATATGTTAGCTCCTTCTTTGTTGGGTTTCCGGA
>JAATVP010000225.1 GCA_014523625.1 Nitrososphaerales archaeon TH5896 | reverse complement strand
TTAATTCAGGTGCGACTTGACGGTTTTGATCAAGTCATTCATACTTATTGGTTTTCTAATAAAGCATTCGTTGTTCTTTAGATCTGGAAATATTTTTCTGAATTCGTCATAATACTCTTCAAAGGCAGTCATAAAACATACTTTACTTTTATCATCAATTTGTCTAATTCTCTTATACAATTCAAATCCATTCATCTCCGGCATTTTAATGTCGAGCAATAGTAAGTCGTATATCCCTGCTCTATAGTTGGATAATGATTGTAGAGGGTCATTATACATATCCACAATAAAACCCGCGCGTTCAAGAGCTATTTTGAATAGCCTTGCGATATCTTCCTCGTCATCAACTAGTAAAATATGTTCATTGTTGGTAGTAATCGAATCGTTAAATCGTGAAGCGGTGTTGGTTGCTGTGACTACCGACTTATAAGAATTGATTTGCTCGAAGCTCGGAGCAACGGGACTATATAAGAGTCTATGGTCGGGAAAATAAAAAGAATGAGAAGAGAATAATACTTCTTTATCGTTATCATAATACTGGGGGTATTCGCACAATAACTTTGAATTGCAATGTAAAGTCATTTTACTTATTGTACTTATATAATAGACAAGGAGTATATAGGAATTAGCTAACTAACTAGCTTTGTGCAGGGATCATGAGATAGTGAAGTTGAAGGTTTAAAATTACTTTATATAGTTTGTATTCTACTCTGAATTAATAGCTTGGGGATTTCTTACGATGTTCCTCCGTCTATAAACAAGAGAAAAGAGGAAGATGTCATTCTAGGAAGGACGGAATTAATTCAGAATCCGTTATCCGTACAGAATTTGTTTATTGATATGATAAAATCGGCCGAAAATGAGGTATTACTATTACTTCCAACAGTTAATGCCTTTCTCCGTGAACAACGCTTAGGAATAATTCAATCATTAAAGCAGGGAGCGACCGAGCGCGCTGTAATTGTTAAAATTCTAGTTCCAGCTGATCCTTTAATTAAGAATAATCTAGGAGATATGGCAGCTCCTGAAGATAAGGAAGAAATAGAGAGAAAAAAGGATTTCGAATTCCGCTCTCCTAGTGAATTTGCAGTAGATACAGTTACCATAGTGGTAGTTGATAAAAAAGAATCTCTAGTATTTGGAAAAAAAGATGATTCCAAAGAGAATTTTGTTGAGGCTTTGGGATTAGCTACTTATTCTAACAGTAAACCAACCGTGATGGCCTACTTTTCAATCTTTGAGAGTTTATGGAAGCAAGTAGCATTGTATGAGCAACTGAAAACCCATGACAAGATGCAAAATGAATTCATCAATATCGCTAGTCACGAGATGAAAACACCAACCCAGTCGATTTTAGGATATGCTGAACTTTTGGAAGACTCCTGTAAAAAAAATGAGGAAGTTGAGGCAATAAAAAGAAATGCGGAAAGGCTTCAAAAGCTTGCTACTAATCTATTGGATGCAACACGAATTGAAAGCCAAACACTAAAGTTAAGAAAGGAAACAGTTAATATAAATGAAAAGATTGCGAATGTGAAAAAGGATTTTGAAAATCAGTCTCCTCGCCTTCGCACCGTGAAAATATTATTGGCAGAACCAGGTGAAAATAATCCTATATATGTACTTGCAGATAGAGTAAGACTATATGAAGTTTTAGCAAACTTGCTTAGTAATGCCATTAAATTTACTCAAAAAGGGACTATATCAATCAGCACTGACATCATAAGATCTAACATAAGTAATAATATTGATGAAGTCATTATTAGAATAAGAGATACAGGAGTAGGCATACATCCCGAAATCCAACCAAGGCTGTTTACAAAATTCGTTACAAGATCTGATAGGGGAACTGGACTTGGATTATTTATTTCTAAAGGCATAGTAGAAGCTCATGGAGGTAGAATTTGGGCTGAGAATAATTCAGATGGAAAAGGCGCCACATTTTCGTTTACATTGCCGTTAAGTGGATAAAGGTTATAGTTGGACAGTGTTATAATTTATCCTTTTTGAATATCAGTCATACTGATCTTGTAACTTCAGATACATGAACTCAAAATAGCTATTGCTAGATGAGGAACTCATAATTGTTCCATGTTGTATCTAAGATAAATATGATAATGACTTAGAATTGTACATGTCAAAAGAAAAAGGGGAAGTCCCTATTACGACTGACAGAATAGATAGATCGTTTGAGGAAAGAGAAGGCGGACCTACTTCAATTGATGTGACTGCTAATCAGAATTCGATAGGAGAAGTATCCAATGCAGAACCACAAGAAGTGTTAGAACAGAACAGAGCATTAGAACATTTACATGAGGAACCCAGTATTAACAGAAGAGACGAATAACTTCTTATTTATCAAACATATCAAAGCAAGTAGAGAAACATGGAAATCAGATTAATAAAATGACATTTATGATTCAATCTTTACAGAAACAGAAGCAAACCAAGTCGACAGCAGGAGTAGGAATAGACCAGATACAGTTCAAATCCATAAGACAGATTAAATCTCAAATCAGTCAGCTACAAAAAAAAGTAGCTCGAATTCAAAATGACATTCGAAGGATAAGAACTGTTTCTATAACAAGAACACGAACAAGAACAAAGTTTAGAAAACAAGCTCCTTCCACTATTACTGCTATTAAATCTAGATCTAAAAGAAGCAAGTTACTTAAGAGTACCAAAGTCAAAAAAAGAAGGAAGTAACAGTATGTGACAGAAATGCTGTTTGGTGCGGTGTGTTATGATAGTACACTAAGTTGATTTGATTGGATCGGATTCTGTTTCGATTCAAAAGGCTTTCAAAATAGATAAACCAGATAACAATGTTGATTCACTGTTAGCTTGAATATACTGCAAGTCCTCATTTAGTTGCATGCAAGTCTAATTGGCTTTTGAAATGCAAAAATGGTTCTCTAATTTATGTTCTGATGAAATTAGGCAGTCAGCTTAACCTATTGTCAATTATCTTAACTAACTTGTTCTATGACCCATTCGATAAACTTACTAATTCCAGCTTCATCTGCTTGCTTTAGGAAATCAGGATCTTTTAATCTCCAATCATCTTCTGGAATTGAATCAAAGAATTCTTGCATACAAAGTATGAATCTAAAACGTAAGTTCCTTGGGTTCTCATCTATCCCATATTTCCTAAGAATATTACATATTTTTCTAAATGCTGTATCATAATCTCGTTTGAAAGGAACGATCTGGAATATTTCATTTAGTGTTAATGCAATTTGAGCTAAATCTTCTTTCAATGTAATACTCATGCTAATTTTCAATCCATTTCTATTAATTTGCTAAATTAACACTGCCTACATAACTATGAGGTCGTTTGTATTATAGTCTTCCAATTCATAAATATAAGCTCCCAAGCTTGCAATACTTCTTTGTTTTTCATCCACGCACAAGTATATGACACATCCTCTCCCTCAATTCAGTCATATCTCCCTTTAGAATGGCGAAATAGAATATAAAGCCAGATACTATACTTGACTAATATCTGAATTCCAGGGACGATAATTAGATTACATATCTTGTTGAAAGCCGTGTTCGTACTCTTCTACCCTGTCTTGTTCCCTACGTATAACAGCTTGAACTCGCATGGCTTCTTCTAAACGCCTTTGACTTTGATACTTACTGAGGAGTATATTTAATGCATCAAGCTTGGATCCACCTGCATCTTTCATAATCTGATCGGCTGCTCTTTCAATATCCTTTTCAGTATCCAAGTCTATTTACCTTATTTCAGAGTAATTTTGTTACCATTGAATTACTTACCTTACTCTGACAACATCGATCTGACCGCTATGCAACCAAGTTCTGAGTTCTTCATGAGATGGCTTGGCTTCATGCTTGCCTGCTAGCTGTAGATGTAGAAGAGCATAATTAACCTGGTTTAATAGCGGCTTATTTGCCTCATCACCTTTACGGGCTTTCTCTTTTAGATCAGACGGTATAGTGCTCCACCAATTGTCGAAACTTCTAATCATTATGATTAATCAGCATGACAAACGTTTTAAAGGTTCTATTCATCTTTAATAAATAAGAAAAATTATCGGAGTTTATATATTATTTAGATAAAAATGAGCTAAAAAATGATTAGAAATATATACAATCACTATTGGCCGATGGCAGATGAAAAAAGAGTTGATAGTAAACAATAAAGAAGTTAGCATCTCTAGTCTAGAGCCTAGGCACGAGATACTACTTTTTCATACGATTTTTTCTTAGTTGTTAGTCTTCAGAAACAGATACGAATGTAGTTCAATTAAAACTAGCCTCCATTGCATTCTTCTTTGCCATTATATTTATGGTATTCAATTATGTATCGTATTTAAAACGACTGTATTACAGATTGATGGAACTAACACGCTATACATCTAATATAAAAGATAGGATGGATTACAATTCCATCACAATTCCTTCTATTTTTTAGCACATATACATATACTTTCGTTGTCTAGTTTAACGTTGCCTGTAGCATCAACATAACTGCTTGCTGATTCGGTGACAGCTTTCCAAATCTCTTCTTTCCTCTCTTGAGATTGGTCGGCTAACATTGCATTTATGGGAGCGGCTATTGCTTGATTAAATTGAGTATATTCTTCTGGTGAACTAAATGTGAAAATTACATTAATTCTTTCAACAGCAATATCCTTAAATCCGCACTTAGATAAGGCATCAGTAATGATACTTTGGTCAGCCAGTTTAAATGGTCCAGGAGTACCGCTAGGGGGCATCGGCTTCCCGGTCTCTTTAACTACAGTATTCATGGACACGGAAAGGAAAGGAACCTTATCTGGCGAAGCCCAAACGGCAGCTGCCAAATAGCCACCATGTACTAATGAGGAGTAAATATTTGATAAGCCTTCTCTTAGATCTGGCAAGAACATCAATCCCCATCTACAGAGTACTGCATCAAACGCTGAATCTGGTAAACTAATAGTTTCTGCATCACCCTCTTTGAATTCGATCACATCTTGTAAGCCAAGAGAAGCAGCTCTTTGTCTTGCAATGGATAGCATCTGTAGTGATATATCTGTAGCTAGTACATGACCATTTCCACTCCCGACTTTCTTTGCTGCTGTGATAGCTGGTTCTCCGATTCCAGTTGCTATATCTAGAACTTTTGAACTAGAATTTATCTTTGCAAGCTCGACTAAATGATTACTAAGATTTTGAGCATCCTTTTCAAAGGTCTTCCAACATTTTTGCCATCCTATGGCTACACTATCCCAACTCTTTCGTTGAGCTTCCTTAAATTGTTTGGAGTCTATATTTGACATCGAATTTCTTCATTGATAGAGTATTCATGATATAAAAATTATTTATTGCTAGGTTATGGTTGCAGAAAATGCTGACGTGAGCCAAAAGACTTACAGAACAGCTCTTGATATGTTGAATGAGGTAAAGAAAGATCCTATCTCCTATGACAAAGACCCAAAAGCTCTTGCAACCGCTGCTTTGTATGGTGCTTGTCTGCTGGAAGAGAAATACAAAGTCAATCAATCAAGACTCGCAAAGGCTGGAGGAATAAGCATAGTTACATTGAGAAAAAAGGTCTAGATATAGCCAGATTGTTCCCAGAAGGAAGTAATTCTTATACTTCGATTGTCTAAACAACAAGTCAAAATTACATAACCACCAACGTGAACGTTGTCCTAAGCAGTATGTGATAACAAAACTTCTATAACATCGTCCTTCACCTGATTAGTTCTTAGTGCACTGATCAGATTTTCTTAAATCATACCAATCATTACATTTAGGATCATGTGCTGTACGTCAAGCTTACCATGCCTGATTTGAACGGCTTAACCCGTATGAGGTTCAAGGAATGCCGCTCTTTAACATCTTTGAATAGCGCTTTTCCTCCACCTAAAACGAGGGGATTTATCATCAGGCGCAACTCATCGATCAAACCTAGATTCATTAAACTGGATACTAGAGTGGCGCCTCCCCAAACTACCATGTCCTTACCTGGTTGTTGTTTCATTCTTCGGATCTCTTCTACATCCCGGATGATCCTTGTCGTCTTCCATGCGGCATTGTCAAGGGTCTTGGAAAGGACGAAATGGGGTATCTTATCAGCACGTTGTGCATAAGCGGATTGATTATTTGTCCCCTCTGCTGGATTGGTCAGGAGGGCAAGCCAGTATTGTTCGTATCCGGGATACATACCTCCCCCAAGGATTAAGGCGTCTACAGAATTGAGCGTTTCATTAAGCTCCCTCCACTCTTCTTCGTCATCAACCATCATCCAATCGACTTCTTTATTGGGCCCTTCAATAAAGCCGTCCACCGATACTTGCATAAATACGATTATTTTTCTCATCGTTATTCTTCCTTATCCACTTGCCTTAGAGACCATTATTCCAAACATTGGATTGTTTACAGATCTGCAGCATCGCATCATGATTCTTCTTGGGCACTTTATAAATAAAGTGCGAAACCAGACCTGCGTACGTCGAATCAGATTTGCTCATAAAAACAGTATATTTCTCACCGTATAAAAATTAGTAAGGGATTAAAAGTATAGTTGTCGTATTTTGAACATGATTACTAATCACTACTAGTATTAGTTAGATGTGTTATTTAACGCTCTAGAGAAATGCAACACAAAATATTCGAAATTTCCACACATGAGTATAACAATATTGTTCTAGGTAGAAAAATATACGCGAACATTGTAGAAGATAATTACTGTAGCAATATTCGTATATTTGATATATTTTATCTCTTTTCTATTGATTAAATGAATACAAGTATACCTGTAATTTTGGCTGTACTAATAATTACAGCATTGGCAGGAGTTAATATGTCCTTAGAGCAAGCCTTCGCGTCTTCCTCTGCATCAGCGGCAGCAAGTGGTGGATCAGCGGCAGCAGCGGCGGCAGCAGGTGACAGTTCGGCGGCGGCGGCATCATCTGATGATGACGATGATGACTGTGACAAGGATGATTACCATGACTGTGACGATGACCATGATCACGATGATGATGATTAAGGAGTAATCATCCATACGTTATCTTTCTTGCATGACTTGCAATAAGTTGATAGTTGATAGTAATAGTTTTAAAATGTAATTTGAGGGAAGAGGAGATAACATGAGGACGATCAAAATGAAACTATTATGTATAAACAATCCAGTAATTGAAAATGCATTCAATCCAAGCAATACACGTGTGTATTCGCTTTTAGGTTTCTCGCTGCTGCTGTTATCATTTTTGACTGTGCCATCAATACAAGCCAACAATACATTTGCTGCTGTCGATGTTGATACTTCTGGAGATGGCAGAGCAGCTGCTTTTGATGGTGAAGAAGGAATTGCAACAGATGGTGATAGCTTCTGCAGCATTACAAATGATATTACAGGAGGAAAGTTTTCATCATTATTTGAAGGAATAGTGGGAGACTGTGATAATAATTCACAATCATTAAACCAATTTCTGGTGGAGTATTCATATACAAAGAATCCTGTAAAGATAGGAGAAAAGACCTATCTTACAATAACTGTTAAGGACAAAGAAACTGGAAATCCCATCTCAAATGCATTTGTAACGTTGGCTATTGAACGTACACCATCTTTATTAAGCAATAACATTATCAGTACAGTGTTAGCTGCTGCAACAACAATCCCTACACAAGAAGACGCAAATGATAAAACAACACAGACTATGTATACAGATAACGACGGACATGCAACGTTTACAGTGCAACTAGGACCAAAATCAGATATGGGTGCTTATGATACAGAGATTCAAATTACAAAGGACAGTTATCAATCCAGTTCTCAACAAACAAACCTCCATGTAATCTAGAAAAGGTTCGATTCCAACTTCTTTTGATCTAATTTTTTCTTTTTGTTTTTCTTTTGTTGCGCACGAGTTTACCAGATCAAATTTATTATATCAGATCTAGTAGAAATTCTGTTAAGAGTAAAAATTTTAGTCATTGCTATATTCAATATTTGATAAGTGATCTGCTTCAAAAAGTACAACAGGATATCGAACTAATATTTTGAAAATTTATTAGATCTAATGTCTGCCGATCCAGACCTTAACAAATAAGTTCTCTCAGACTTAAAACTAGAGAGAACTTCGTAATTTGTTGGGCAAATTCTTGCAACATTACATATCTACGGGATCATGTTAAAGCTTTCCTACTCCAATAATGTTGCAAATTATAATAAAATATGAGTCCAACAAACTTGAATATCATAATTTCCCTTTATTTGCAATCAAAACTACTCCAGTCATTATTATCACGGTAGCGATTATTATTTGTGGAGTGATAGCTTCACTAAGTATCGCCCATCCCAAAATAACAGCCACTACTGGACTTACGTAGGCAAAAGTATTGGCTAATGATGCTGATGTATTTCTAAGAACCCAGAAAAATCCAGCCCATCCT
>JAATVP010000023.1 GCA_014523625.1 Nitrososphaerales archaeon TH5896 | reverse complement strand
CCAGAGCGAATTGTACAAGCAACTGCAAGAACTGTACCAAGAACTGGCTATGCGGGATAATGCTCAAAGAGAATTTATTGATATTGCCGCTCACGAATTGCGCACACCCATACAGCCTATACTCGGTTTATCTGAGGTTGCTATGGCTAGAAACAAAGACGATAATTTGAAGGAAATTCTGGAGATTATAGCAAAAAACTCGAAACGTCTTTATCGATTAACTGAAGGCGTTCTTGACGTAACTAGGATAGATAGCAAGATCCTCAAGTTAAACGATGATTCAATTGATATCTTAAGTATCATGGAAATAATAGTTAGTGATTATAAAAACGAAATGAGGAATAGTCGCAGAGATATTGAGCTGATTTGGCATAAAGACAGGCTGATTTCTTTAGTTCGGGCGATATCAGATAACTGTGTTGAATTAAGGGGTGACCAGAGCAGACTAGTTCAGGTCATATCAAACCTTATCAGTAATGCTATCAAGTTCACTGAAGATAGAGGTACGATAACAATCGATGTCGAAGCTGATTTTGAGTCTAGGATTTTTACGATAAAAATAATAGATAATGGGAGAGGGATAGATCCAGATATATATCCAAAGTTATTCTCGAAATTTTCGACCAAATCCGACCACGGGACTGGACTTGGACTATATTTGTGTAAGAACCTTGTAGAAGCACATGGTGGCAGTATATGGGGTGAAAATAATAAGCAAGGTAAAGGTGCTACATTTAGTTTTAGTTTACCATTGTATAGAAACAACCGGCGCAATTCTGAAAAACTTGTAAGTGCTTAATTAAGGACACTTAAAGACGCATGTAACTCCATTCTAAACTCTACCATAGTTGTGATCCTAAATTTCAATACAGGCAATCTTAATTTGTAGAAAGCTTTGAATATACAGGAACAGGAACTTTGACAAGCTAGTTCAATTAAATTAAGATTAGCTCGAAAATGGAATAGAATCATATAGCCGGATTCCCAAGCCATTTTTTGAGTAATTTCTGCAGAAGTGATTTCGTTATAAATTAGCCAGAGAATAACAATAACACCTCACAATAAGTTTCGATATTGCCCAAACCTTACCAGAATTATTCCCAGATGAATTGTTCGATTCTACACGGTGGCTTGAGTTGAAAAAGTTAGTCTAGGTATCAAGAGAATAGTAATAAGTAGCCTCATTTATCTCTACAATGATATGATAATATGACCATCCCCGGAGAGCCACCAGAGGATAAAGATAATGACAAAAAAAATTATATACATAGGCAAGTAGAGCAACAGCTACAAACCATTCTGAATTTGTTTAACTCTGGACTTCCGTCAGAAACGATTGCAGATCAAGTCGATATTGATAAGAATGAAGTCGATCAATTAATACAAGATATAAAAAGGCAGGAAGAAAGGAAACGTATCTTATTGGAGGAACAGGTTTCTAATAACCCTTCATTAGGTTCTACTTTTTATCTGGATGCAGTAGTAGACATTGAGCAGGCAATTAAGAATGCCGAAACAAGAATCTGGAAAGCTCTGAAATCCGAACCCGAATTTACAATTTCAACAGAAGAAACTAAAGGCATACTGAAAAAACTGGCGAAGTCTAAAGTTCCAATGGTAATTTTGCACGTAGATTTAGTCGGCTCCACAAGGCTTTCAATGAGTGTTCCTTTAGATAGACTAACAAAAATAATGCAAGCCTTTACACATGAAATGTCAATATTAGTAAATATGTACGGCGGATACGTCTTAAAGTATATTGGCGATGCAGTAATAGGATTCTTTGTTCCAGGTGGGACGTTGCATTCTACCAATGACTACAATCTGCCCGATATTAAAGACGGTTTCGATGAGAAACTCAATAGTAACAATGAAAATAATTCGTCCTTGGGCAATCTAGAGATGAATGAAGACAATTACTTCCTCTCATGCATTAACGCAATAGATTGCGGAAGATCAATGGTGAGAATCATTCTACAAGGAATAAACCCCATACTTAATCAGTTTGATTATCCTGAATTAGGTGTTCGAATAGGGATCGATCTGGGAGAAAACGCGATAATACAATACGGTTTCGATGTCCACAAATGTGATCATGAAAAGTTAGTCAAGGAACCACATTACGATATATTGGGTCATACGATAAATATGGCAGTAAAAATGACATCTCTAGCTACTCCAAACAGAATAGTGATCGGTCAATCGGTTTATAGAAAACTAACTGACAAGAAAGAACGCTCGAAGTTTAAGATATTGAAAGTAAGACCTAGCTCATGGACTTACGTGGATGAAAGCAGTGGAAAAATGTATAGTCTGTTTACTGATATTAGCACAGTAAAATAAAGAACTTAAAGAGGACTTCGATGAAACTTGAAGAGGAGGAGGATGCCTGTTAGTGCCAGTAATAATTTTATGAAATCGCATTAAGAAGTATATTATTATGTCAAGGATTTCATTCTATGCCTGTGGTAGACAAAAACGACAGCAATTTCATTTATTCCTTGATAAATGATGCGAGAGTGGCCCGGCTAGCCACCATCGATTATGAAGACGTCAAACCTCATATCGTGCCTGTCGTCTTTGTATTTGATGGCAACTCCTATTATATTCCTATAGATAAAAAGCCTAAAAGAAATACTGAGCCTGGACGGCTACGACGAATAAGGAATATTCAAAAGAATCCAAATGTTGCGTTACTTATAGATGAGTACAATGAAGATTGGTCAAAATTATTCTTCGTAATGATTCAAGGGAAGGGATCTTTGATTGGAGAATTTACTGAATATGACGATATAAGAGGAAAAAGGAATCCTAAAGCGGACAGACAACTAGAGCAACCACACCTGCACCAGCAAGAAATGAACAGCAGCAGCACCCGCAGCCGCAAATCTCAATACTTGCTACAAAATGCTCAAAGCTTGCTGTTAGAAAAATATCCCCAATACCAGACGGTAAGTGTGGGTCAGTTGTGTATAAAGGTCTATCCTGAAAAAGTATTCTCATGGAAAATGAGTAGTGGCAAGATAGGATAGTTCACTTCCTTTTTGTCTAGAAAGCATTAAAATTTGATTCGTTATACTAATTGTGTTGTCTATACCTTGACCTATCTGTATGAAGTTAGATCCAAAGACGATCTAACTAAATCCTATCTCTTCAATTCTGTATGTGTCCATTCTAATTTCATTAATTTGTATTTTGAAATTAGGATAATCTGTCAAGAATAATCTGAATATTTAATTGTCAATCCTTAGGCCTTTTGACTCGACTTCAGCGGCAAACTGTCTACAACCAATTTCATTGTGCCTTCTACTAATATTTACAATAGCAATTTTATCATAACCTCTTGCTCCCCACTTGCATCTACTACATATCCATTCAAAGTATTCACCCTTATTTTTTACGTTTGAATTTTCTCCGCTTGAATTCTCTTCTCCAGTCTCTTCCCCACTACTTTCCAACATATTCGTGTCTCCAGATGCAATAATAATCAAACTACTCTAGTTTGAATTTATTGGTCTTTCCTAATATCAAGCATAATTTCATACTGATTGCGTTCGACTCAGTGGTTAGTTCGACCGATTTCACGTATAGCTACATCGTTATTATAGTATAGCCGTGAGAAATATTGTCCTTACATCAAGTAAAGTTTTTTAATTTATGTTTATTTCATACACTCACAGATGTTTATCGCACAGCAGATGTTGATTACACTTAGATTGGTTCTAATGACAATCATATTGCTCACGGGAATATCTTTTACGACTCTGGCTGAGGAACCCATTGTTAGGGCACAAAACAGTTCGGATGATGTAACTGACTCGAAAGGCTTGAACTCACAAGCACAGAATTTGACAACGAGTACAATTGAGGTTACAATTGCTAAAGGAGCAGCAGCCTTAGGAAATAAAGCATTTTCACCTGATTCCGCAAATGTCAAGCTGGGACAGAACGTGACCTGGACTAATGGAGATTCTCAATTTCATACGGTAACCTCTGGTACAGGTCCTGATGATCCAAATGTGGCAAATGAATTCGATTCCAAAGCATTATCACCTGGTGAAAAATTTTCACACGGCTTCAGCAATGAATCGCTTGCTGGTACCGACGTAGCTTATTTCTGTCAGATTCATCCTACAATGATAGGAACAATTACAATAGATTAAACTTAATAGGTGAACCACATTATAGCCGGGCATACTGTTCTGTCCTCGTAGTTATGGTATGGATATATCAGCGGTTACCCAGTCTCAATTCCTAAACCGAATCATTTTTTCATCGTCACCATTGTCACCAAGCGAAAATCACGCTCCAGTCGCTATTAATATTGGTTACGATACTTGTACAACCTTTACGGGGGAGCCTGATCAGGAGCCGCCTCCCTGAGTCAAGGAGAATAAGATGTGGACTCAGGAGGCCGAGAAATGGAAAGAGGACTACGATGAACTTGGCAGGAAGGAGGATGCTAACTAAAGTATGAGTTACAGAACTAATATCGAAGATAATTTGAGTTATGAAGACGAATGGCCGCAAGAATCGCAAATAATAAATTGAAACTAAAACATGTCCTTATTGCGATCCAAGTCATTATCTTTTCCTACAGTCCTTATTCGTCTGTTCTTTACATCTATAGTCGTGTATCCAACTTCCATTCATAAAGACTTGGAGGTGGTCGGAACCATCAGCGGCATCAGTAACAACTCGTTGTGTTCCATTCTTTGGATGTGACGGGTTTCTAGACCCCCACCTCGCTGCCACTTCTGTACTTACTTATGGTCATCATTGCATAAGAAGTTTAGGTAAAATAAGGAAGAGAGATGAAAACACGCAACAAAAAATGAGTATCTCAATAGTATAGTATTTACTTCTAAAAGATTCAGAAGAATAAAGCATACTTGTTACAATTGTGTCAGGATGGACATGTTCCATTCATTACATGTCTAAATCTGAAAGGAATTCAAAGCTAATTCTACAAAACATTCAAAGTAATCAGGAGTCGTTCAACTATTTGCTAACTAATTATGAACGTTTTTTTCAATTAAACTAGGATCCTCAATATATTCAGTAGCCTGCTGAGTCAAGTCTTTAACCAGCGGTGCGCCTACGTCAACGGCCCGATCAAAACCATTGATCACACCTAAGGAAAATGTCTTCCATCCCATACCGACGATTGCAAGGATTATTACTACCACTACTAGGACAGTGAATAAACCCATTGTTCGCTAATTATACTGTGAACATTTGGTGATTATTAACCTTTTATACGTGTAATAAATTTCTAAACATCGTTTAAAGCACAATATCGCAAGCGATATCAAACGTGAAAAAATGAGAAACAAAACTAACTAGCAATTATGTATTACGATGAGCTGTAGGGAGAGATTATTTGCAATAAATAATAAACTTCGCGTTCAGTTACTTGTTAACATAACTCAAGATTTTAAAACAAGTTTGCATTGACTATTTGGACTTTGTAATAATTTCTAAGACAGGTAGGGAAAAACTAAACGTAGCACCTGAAGAGGGTATGGAAGCAATTCCATCCGCTGAAGCTATTACATCATTATTCTTGGCCCAAATTTTTCCTCCATGAACTTCAATTATATTTTTAGATATATACAGACCTAATCCTGTACCTGAATCAGAACCAGAGACAAACTTTGTGAAAAGATTCGGAGCTACATCTGGAGGTATTCCTTGTCCATTGTCTGTTATGCTTACGATAATCTCATGATTACTATCCGAACTGTTACCAAGATCATGGCATTTCGATCTTTGTTACATCGAGTATATTATCTGTGAGTTGTTTTAGCCGCTTAGCATTTCTGATGATCACATCAAGCAACAAAAGCACTCCCTCTGCTCTTTTAGCACCTTTATTACCGTCTCTAATAACCCTGTCACTTGAATTATCTAATGTTACTATTCGACGATGTCAACCAATCCAAGTATTGGTAGTGCATCCAAATTTATCAATACAATACGGTTAATAGTCATGACCAGATAATTAATGTAATTGAATTCCGACAAAATTTCGGCCTATATTTCTAATGTTAATATGATGAGCAGATCTACGGCAAAGGAATACCAGTACAGATTATGTTCCTTGAAAGTCTTTGTCGAAAATACATACAACGTATCGATCGACATAATTATCAAACAAATTAAAGACGGTTCCAGAGATCCATATGATATTCTCAGTCAGTATGGAGCATATTTGAAATCAACTAAGAACATCTCGAATCTAACTTTGAAGCAACAAGTAGTAACAGTAAAGAATTTTCTTGAATATTACGATGTTGATGTAAGCCCACGGAAATTCAAGTTAAAGATTAAACTACCAAAAGTAGTCAGAAGGAACAAAGAGGCGTTATCTAAAGAAGACATCGTAAACATCCTGAATACCTGTTCAGATATTCGACTAAAAACATACGTCATGCTTCTTGCAGCAACTGGAATGAGGGCAGTAGAAGCGCTATCAGTGCGTATTAAAGACTTAGACCTGCAATCAAATCCTCCAAGACTATATGTAAGAGGAGAGTTCACAAAGACAAGATCTGACCGAACAATATTTCTCACATCTGAACTAGAATATCAGCTATCTTCCTGGCTCGACTATAAATATAGGGTAAGGCGGGTTTGTTACTCGAATAGTAACGGTAAGGCTATGTCGGAATACAGAACACCTGAAAAGAACGAAATTGACCTAATTTTTTCAGTTTATCAATCCAGGAAAAATCCTAATCCAGACAATCTCTATGTTGAGCAGTGTAGGTCTTTCGCGAAAACCCTAGATCGAATGGGTAAAGGTACAAGAGAAGACGGTAACGAAAAACGTAGAGAAATTACTCTTCATTCCTTCAGGCGATTTGTTAAGACTACAATTTCCGATCTTGGGTACCAGGATTTCTCTGAGTATTTCATTGGTCATTCAGGTTCTACATATTGGACGAAAAAAGAACAAGAAAAAGCAGAGATATTTCAAAAAATCGAACCTTATTTGACTTTTCTAAACGTGCATCAACTTGAAAGAAAAGGTGCCGACATACAGAGCAAAGTCAACGAATTAGAAGGATTAAATCAATCACTATTAGAGCATGATAAGACTAAGGACGATGCGATTGCACAATTGTCAGACCAACTTATGATGTTAACTGTGAGATTACAAGAGATAGAGAGGAAGCAGCAGGTGTGAGAATGTATTGCTGTGGATTAGAAGCTGCACATTAGAAGAACGCTATATTACATATAGTAGTAGTCTCTATTAGATATTACTATTAGCCAGTAACAAGCAGCGTAAAAATATCTGTTGGTGAAAAAGACAGAATTACTACGAAAGCAATCATAATCGGATGATATTAGAGATCTTTCTTAATCGTACAATAAGGTATATTTCATTATCTCAAGGATCAATTTAGATTGATCGAATGTTAACAATATTCTGGCTTGCTCATAGTACACCCAGATATAATCATCATGTTCATCAGAGAGTACAACCTGGCTGTCATCAGTGGTAACGTAATAGAATTTTACCTCCTTCGTACTGGAAATCCTGTTTTCATAAACTTATATTTTATCTTGCCCAAGTAGTTGAGTATGTTGAAGCTGATAATCCCAGTTTCCACAAAGATTTCCCTTTTAAGCGTATCATGATCTGTCTCTTGGTTTTCCTTATGTCCTATCACGAAATTCCAATCTCCTCTAGGACTTTTTAAGAGTACAAATTGTTTATGAAATGAATGCGGTAGTCTATAGGCTATTACAGCGCCAATTGATTGCTCTAGTCTTCTTTCATTCATTTTCTCTTTATACCTTACGAAATATCTTAAAATAACCCTTAAAAATTAAAATCAGCCTTAATCCACATCATGTTCAGACATCGTAGTAGAGCATGAACTGTTTAGCTTTCATACTATCTTTTCCTATCTGTGCTATCTCTTCCTCTTTGAGCATAAGGTAAGTATCTATGAGGTCATTGCGAAAGGATACATCAAGATATTCCGAATCACTCTTTAATGCGCCCAGCGATTCATCTAAGCTGGTTGGTAGGGACTTTATTCCAAAGCTACTTCTCTCGAAATCAGTCATTTTATACACATTTTTATCGATTGGATTTCCAGGCTCTATTTTATTTTTGATCCCATCATGTCCTGCTGCTACAATGGCAGAAAATGCTAAATACGGATTTGCAGACGGATCCGGTGCTCTAAATTCAATACGCTTTGTTTTGTAATTATTCTTCTCATCTACCGGCACTCTTATAACGGTAGATCTATTACCTCTTGCCCATGCAACGTAGATAGGAGCTTCGAACCCAGGAATCAATCTATAATAAGAATTTACGGTTGGTGTCACAAAAGCGGCCAAAGAAGACGCATGATCTAAGATTCCGCCAATAAAGTATCTGGCAATTTGACTTATTTCGGCGTAATCGTCATTTTGATCATAGAACGTATTTGTCTTACCATTATTACCGTCAGACCGATCCCATAAACTGATACTCGTATGCATTCCTGAGCCGTTATCATTACCGTTAATGGATCCCAGATTCTTATGGTTAAATATTGGTTTTGGCATAAAGTTTGACACTCTATTATGCTGTTTTGCAACATTCCTTACAACATCTTTGTATATTTGTACATTATCTGCAGTTCTTGTCAATGTACTATGCTTAAAGTTAATTTCTATTTGTCCGCTGCTTGCAACTTCATGCATCAGATTTGTGACATCAATATCATAACATCTTGTCAAGATTTCTGATACTTCAAATCTAAACGCCGATAGAGAATCTTGAAATGGTGGTGCATCGTATCCCTCTTTTGTACGTATTGGATATTTGCCGGCTCCATATTGTTCTATAGATATGACCTTAGGCTCACTCTCGTCACCATCGCTATCCCTCGTAGCACTCAGACCAATATCATCAAAGATGAAGCATTCGACTTCTGCTCCGATTTGACATAACAAACCCTTTTGCTTTAGATGTTCTTCCATACATTGAGAAACGTATCTAGGATCCTTGGATAACCTACCGTGTCCAAATCCTCTGTAAACATTAGCAATTACACTTATAACTGCGTAACCTGGGATCATCAGCCCATTTTCCGTGATAATTCTGCTAGTCAATTTATCTGGAAACAACATAAGATCAGATTCATTGATGTCCGCAAAACCTCTAACTGATGAGCCGTCGAAGCCTATTCCATATTTGTAAAGATTTTCTATATCATATTCTTTGTTTTTGGCAACATACTTTGCTAAGAATCTACCAGGAACATCGGTATACCTTACCTGAATGAATTTGGGATCTTCATTTTTTGACATTGATTACCATACCAATATTTTTCTATTGATTTAGTAGGCATTATCATCATCATAACAGTTTGTTTTTACCTTAAGATGAAGTTTTGGTCGTTGATAATGTGGTTATCACACACTATTCACCACGACTAATGCCATAGCCGTATATTTTTCCTATGGCTCAAACTTAAATGTATCGCAAGAGTATCTTATTAAGCTCTAGTTCTGAGCGAAGGAAATTCTCAGCTGCATTTTTCAAAGGTAAATGAGGTGAAAGAAATTTGGCTATTATTGTAAGTAATATTCTGTTATTTTGAAATACAACCGTATAATTTTAGGTAATACTCATGTGAATATATTATCAAAATTTGACCTAAACTTTATTAGCATTACGAAGATTCTAGCCCGTATCGTCAACTTATCGGAAGACAAAGAACCTATCTACGCTTTGCCATATATGCAATCCTTTCTGTGATGACTATCAATTTTCTTAGCATTACAAAATCACGAGACTAAATTTCAATATCTCAAAATGATAATTACAAATAACAGTTACTTCTAGTACAAGGTAAGAAGATTCACGTCGTAGACGACGACCAACATTAAATTATAAAGCGTTCCAACATGTTTTCCTAGTCCCAAAATCAGAGTTGTTTCTAATTTAAACACTTACTAACTACTCTCCTAAAGCACTAATTCTTCTCCGATAATTCCGTCTAGCTTGCAGGCACGATAAGAGAAATCTTTAGTTATAGAGACCACACATATCTAGATGAAGGAATATATATGCGAACCAGAATTAATGCCATCTTGTCTGATTATGATGGAACGTTGGCTCCAACTGATACAATAAGGAGTAACACAGATTTAATACCAGAGCAGCTAGCAGGGGCCTTGTGGGAGGTATCACAAAGAATTCCAGTTTGTATTATATCGAGTAAAGATTATCATTTTATACATAGAAGAGCAAAATTTGCTAGAGTACTTTCATGTATTATGGGTATTGAAACCATTGCTCTTAGAATTTATAAAAATGCATCAAATGAGATTGAAGAAGGTAGTGATAATAGCGACAACTTAGGTAGTATCAAAAAACGCTATCTTCTTCCTAACAGTCAGAAAATACTACAGGCTAATTCATCTTCGCTGTCCAAATTAGCAGAGAATATTGAATTAGAATTTAAGGCTAATGTAATAGTCGAAAGAAAATTCACCATTGATAGACAGTTTTTAGCAGGCATTACAATTGATTATAGACATTTGAAGGACTGGAAGTTATACAAGAATCAACTTGAACCAGGTTTAAAGGAAATGATCCAAAAGTATAGGTCGTTCCCGTCCGTGTCGACAACTGACTTGTATGTTCTGACATATAGGTCCCATCCGTTTTTAGATATTTATGCACTATACTGCGATAAAGGTATGGCATTTGATCTTGTTGTCTCTGATATCCTAAATATTAAAAATAGTGAATTGAGTAGAGGGGGCATACTATACCTAGGAGACTCGGAGAACGACAATCCAGCATTTAGAAAGGCTTCCGTATCTGTAGGGGTAATTTCAGACAAGAGACTTACCCCAATGCTCGATTGCCAATATTTAATAGAATTTAACAATCTACCTTATTTTCTTGAACATTTAGTAAAAAATGAATTCATATGTTCAGAAGATCTTTTTGATAAAAACAAATAAGATACTTTATTAACTCAAATCAAATTCTGTTGACTGCAAGGAATAGAAGATTTATCTTAAATGAATTTGATTTTTTGAGGCCGTAAGTATACTATTGATTTTGTGGATATCATGATAATTTATATAAGTAAACACGAATTTTGAAAAAATTTCGTAAAATGGTCCCTAGACAGAAGGTAATGAAGAAGATATTAGTAGGTGGCAACATATAGATAATTGTATAATTGAAGAGCAAGGGTAAGGAATCACCACCTTCATATTCCCAGTCTAAGACCTCATCTACTAATCATAGGACTAGTTCTCGCATTTCCTCATTTATTGCTATCCTTCGTAACCGTACTTTTATTTTTTACACCCTCATACCTGCGATAATTCTTTCGATAATTACAATTTTCTCGACTGATCTTGACTTCTGGGTACTGTCAGAAATTCACCATTTCTATATAGAACTCTTCGCTGTAATACTAGGATCGATTCTTGCGTTTTACTATATTGCCCGTGCCCATACACTGAACGATAATTTTAGCCGCTTTGTAGGGTTTGGATTTCTTGTTGCCGCTTTAATCGATTTGCTTCATGTTGTTATATCATACTCATTTATGGACGATGTGATGTTTCTAAAATATTTCATTCCGCAGACGTGGTTTGCTGGTAGAATCTTCCT
>JAATVP010000224.1 GCA_014523625.1 Nitrososphaerales archaeon TH5896 | reverse complement strand
AGGATCAGAATAGCAGCGGCAGAAACTGAAAGCGCCATGACACTCAAACTCATATTCATTTGGAGGCTGTAGGCAGACTCCCATTTATAATGCATTGTGTTTGAAATTATTGACCTTCAAATCAGACTAGCTATGCATATAATTGCATTAGATTGGTTTCAATCAAGAAAAAATAGTCAACTTTACATCAACATTTATACCATAATTTGGTTCGATATATCCAATGTCTATCCTGGAGGAGGTCCAATCTTATTTTATTATACCCGAATTAGGAGATGTTGGAGTATCATTTGCTGATTTTCCCAGGAAAATTTCGCTTATTGACTCAAACGTGATAGTCTTTGGGGTTCCTTTGGACCTCACAACTTCTTTTGGGAAGGGAACGAGGGAAGGACCCAATTCGATCAGATTGACTTCTGCAAAACAAATTGAAACGTACCTGTTTGAAGAAAATATCGATTTGGCTGACGAAGTAAATATTTATGATTTGGGGGATATGAAGATACCTCAACTTGATTCGAACTGCAGTCTGAGCTCCATCATTTCATCTGTTGGGTCAAACATTAGCACGACTGCAGGTCAGATAAAATCGAGTGATAAAATTCCAATTTTGCTGGGAGGTGAACACACCATCTCATATTACCAAGTTAAGGCGTTAGCTGATGCAAAACCCTTGATTCTTCATTTCGATGCACATAGAGATTTGAAGCCTGAATACGGCGGTATGGTCATGTGTCATACAACTCCATTTTACCACCTAATTAACGACGGACATATTCCGGGTCACGATCTAGTTCAAATTGGGATAAGACAATGTGATAGAGAGGAGAATCAATTTGCCCTAAATAAAGGAGTCAATACATTCGATGCATGGGCCATACATGACGACATTGAAAAATTGTTGCTATACCTAAAAGAAGTTACCTGCAATAGAGCTATCTATATTTCATTTGATATTGATGTTTACGATTTGCCATATGTTCCATGCACCGGATGTCCTGAACCCTTCGGCTTGGACCCTTTTCAGATTACTAAAATAATTAAGAGTGTAAGCTCTTCTGCCTTGCTCATCGGTATGGATATGGTGGAAGTAGCGGTCAGAAATGGTGATTATAGGGAAGGTGCGTTAGCTGTCCAAACCCTTTATAGGATATTGGCAAATTTGCAAAGGGCCCATTTATAGATACAAAACTTTGCCATAAATAGGAACCTATGTAATGATGGGCTAGCTGGCGAATTGAGGTCGCTTCGATAGTAACATCGGTAGGTTCAACGGTAGGTACGGCTTATCTGCAGTTTGATTTGATATCTCTTCGACCAAGCCCTCCAATGTCATGGTCATTCTTTCACTTGGATTCAAACGATTGCGGATTTGAAATCTTGCTTCTTCTACTTCAGTATCACCTATAACAATGATGTAATTAATCCATTCCATTTCTGCATCTCGAATTTTTTTTCCTACTGATTCATCCCGATCATCCAGATCCACCCTTATGCGCTTGTTAGAAAGTCCGTTAGCTATTTCCTTACAATAGGCGGTATGGCTTGAGGTTACAGGAATCAAACGTATTTGGGTTGGCGAAAGCCATAGTGGCAACGTAGGCTTAAGGCCAGTTTTTGAACTTTTTGCAGCCTTTTCTAACAGTGCAAAGATAACTCGTTCAATCGCTCCACTTGGTGAATTGTGCAAGATTACTGGATATTTTCTAGTTCCATCTTCGTCGACAAATGTTATGTTATACCGTTTACTATTTTCAATATCGATCTGGTCTGTGGAAAGTGCGGAAGCCTTTCCTTGATTATCTATAAAGTTAAACTCCCATTTTAGGATAAAATAAAAGAATCGCTCTTTCCAAACTTCTACTAAAACAGGACGATTAAATCTTCTGGCTAATTCGATAATCATGTCCTTATTATCATGAAGGCAAGCCTCGGTAAACCGTATTGCCATCTCGATGTCGTTAGAGGTTGAAATCCCCAAATCATTCAACACTGTGGTAGATAAGTCAAATCTTTTCAGAATCTCCGACTTAGCTTCCTCCATATCTCTGCAAAAGGCATGACAATCAGGCATGCTGAATGCTCTCAATCTTTTCAGCCCTACAATCTCTCCGGTCTTCTCCCTTCGGAAACTATATCTAGTAAGTTCATAAAGTCGAAGGGGTAGATTCTTGTAAGAAATCAATAAATCTTTTGCCATCAGAAATTGGCCAAAACAGGCTGCAAATCTAAGGAAATAATGTTTCCCATGGTCAGAAGCGATGTTGTATTGTCTAGCAGGAAATCGATTAAAGTAACTCTCAAGTGATGGATGTTTCGAATCATACATTATGGGCGTTTCTATTTCTATTCCGCCGTAGTCAATAACCATTTTGGTAACGTATTGTTCTATAAGTGACTTGATCAAGCGACCCTTGGGATAAAACCGCATATTTCCCGAATCGGAAGCTGGTTCATAATCGGCTATACCTAATTTCCGCATCAATTTAACGTGAGGTGGAATTTCATCGACGGCTCTTCTCTTCTCGATCTCATATGTTATCAGACTTTTTAGATTGAATTGCTTGTTCGAATATTTGTATTCGTTTAAAGGTATCATGTTTCCGTCTGGTTTCATCACAAACCATTGCGATTGCAGTGAATCCTCTGCACTAAGAGCACTGGAGACACCAGCACCTCCAGTACTGAGTTCTGTGTTTGAAAGTGGAATATCTTCTTTATCAGAATATTTACTAATAGTGCTTTTATCATAGATCCTAAAATTTTCGGCTAGAGGATGAGCCTTAACCTTTACTGAAAATGACTTTGTCCACCCAAAAGGTGCCCTCCTGACTACTAAATCTTCTTTCATAGTTTCTTCTTTCATCAAGTTTATAATCTCTAAGGCTTGTTGTGGCGATGCAAGATTCGAGCTTAGATGAGAGTAGGGGTAAATTAGAAGCTTATTGTTCTTGATCCTTTGCATATACTGCTTGATATCCTGAGCTGCAAATTTGACGACGGCCAATTCATCGCCCTCTTCTACTGCTACCAGTATAACAACAAGATCTTGAAGTCTAACCTGCTCTCTCGATACATCCCGATCAGCGTACTTTTCTTGGATCTCTCTTGCTACCGGCTCATACTCGAAGAATTCGGCATGAAGTTGAAGCACTCGCATTCTATGGAATTTAGTAGGAATACTTGGATGATTAAAGGGTTTTGAACCATCGAGCAGTTACCATTGGGGCATGAGAGTCAAGAAATGAACTGCTTAAGAGCTGCTTTTCCGCATTTTTGGATCTAAAATACGCATCAGTCCCATCTCGCTCGTTCATTTTCTCGATCTTCTTTGGTAGCTTTTTTCCAATCTTTATAATGCTGTCTACAAAGGAAAATCCGTTTGCTAGAAGAATCGACCATTAGATCAATGGCCATTGCAGCTTTGCTTCCACTCATGGATCTAAGGGCGATCTGATCACATCCTTGTACACTACACGCAACTCCTTTATCCACTTTACCCATACTAGTTTAAAATGAAGAAGGGTGGTATAAAACTTTGATCAAGCCTTGATCAAGCATTGATTACTGTCATTAGCCGCTGGGAAATAATTTCAGAATGTCCCCCCCCAAAAATAGTTTCGTAGTACAAGATGGGCAGCTATCCCTTAGAGCAGTGACTTAATTCTCAATTAGAAATTTCTAGAAGAATACTCATTTATTATTCCAGACAGTTATATTAGATAAAATAATTGCATACTTATCTTAGATTCACACTAACTTAATGTTTAGTATATGTTTCAGTTCTTTATAAATACTTAATGTTCCAGCAGTTTGTGGATGAGATCTATTAACGGGTTGTTATCACTATTAGAAATCAAACTATCAAATGTGAAGAATAGTAACAACACTAGAAATGTAAGTGTTACTTTTGCAATATCAATGATATTACTATCAATGATATCAGTATCCGATCTCGCCGGTGCTCCACTAATATCTTCTCAAGACGACGATACCTCAATAACACATGACAATAAATTCAATCCAAAAGCAGAATGCAATGAACCGATCGATATCAAAAACGTGTCAAGCAGCAGTATCGACAATAATGACGATGAAGAAATAAATGCTCAGTCAGCATTTGATAATAATGAGGATACAGAATGGTCCGAGGATAGAGTAGGTGCGTACTTGGACTTTGACATTGGAACAATTAGGTCGATTTGTGATATCGAGATCCTTTGGGACGAAGGTGATGAGAGGTCGTACAACTTTGTAATTTCAGTATCCGAAAATGGTTCCAAATTTAATGATACGTTAAGAGCTACAAGTAGTGGAAATTCAGGCCTCCCAGAATTATACCCAATTCCAGATACCATGGCTAAGCATATCCGACTTACAGTTTATGGAAATAGTGAAGATGAAACTGCAGCCATTAAAGAAATAAGTGTAAACGGAAGAGATGTAAGGAAAGCAGGACAAGAGTACAATATTTGTGAAGCGCTTCCAATAGCCAAGTTCTCGGCCACTCCTAGCCAATCTGGAGATATTCCAGAAAATGCAGCTGATATAGATTTTACAACGACTTGGTCGAGTTTGGGAGTAGGCTCGTTTATACAAGCAGATCTAGGTACATTGAAAACTATCTGTGGCGTAAATATCGCTTGGTACAATGGAGAAAGTAGCCAGTACGTGTTTGAAATATCAGTCTCTAAAGATGGGATGAACTTTGAACAGGTTTACGAAGGAACAAGTGATGGCAAATCCATTCGACCTCAAAATTACGCTTTTTCAAATGCAGATGCTAAATTTGTAAGGATTACTGTCTTTGGTAACGATAAGAATAATTGGGCCGGTATTACTGAATTATCTGTAAAAGGGTTCACCCCACCGTTACCCCCCAATAACCCTCCAGTTGCAAACACAAAAAGTGTTTCAACCGACATGAATGTTTCTATCCCAATCACGCTATCTGGATCAGATCCAGAAAGCTCTGTACTGACCTTCAACATAGTCGATCTTCCTAAACATGGCCAATTATCATCCGTGTCAGCCGACACCGTGAAGTATACCCCAGACAAGGATTATTCCGGGT
>JAATVP010000223.1 GCA_014523625.1 Nitrososphaerales archaeon TH5896 | reverse complement strand
CCATTTTGAAGAAGTTGTAATCTACGCGGATAAGGGTGTCAGAAACAGTTTGAATAGAAATCCACTAAATCATAACAATATAACGATTCTTGAATATGAGGATAACAGAAGATAGTTTACTCGAATAGCCAGGACAACAACATGTCCTGGGCAATAATTTAGCTACTATTTCATATTGCGTGTAGCAGAGAATAAGGAAAAAACAAATTCGATATATTTTCTTAGGAATAATTGCGGGAATAAGTCAAGAACCATAGTCAGGTCTCATGACGTTGCTCATTCCTGCTGCGATCGTGTATCCGATCGATAGTATCGGTAAGAATTCCACGCTAACGGACCGCGTTCCCAGAAATTATTAGACGTTAGATTACTACCTAACTTTCTGATGCTTAATAAGCTACTTCTACTGCGTTCTTAGTCTCCTTTGGGAGTTCTCTAAATCCGTCCTTATCTATAATGACAACGTTAATACCATCGCCTGTGCCCGCATTTCTTCGGATGGCTGCAGCAATTGCACGGATAGCAATTTTGTAACCATCATCTACTTTCAAATTATCCCGGAATTCAGTTTCGAGATATCCGTATGCAACTGGAGAACCACTTCCCGTCGAGATGAACTTTTCAGTAGTCATTGATCCAAACAGATCAATATTATAAATCCGCGCTACTTCTTCGGAGTCGTAGCCAGCCATTATGATCTGCACGTAAAACGGAAAATATCTTTGATTGAAGAGCACGTTCGAGCACAGTCTAGCGGCAGACTTGACTGGCATTATTTTTCTGTTCGAAATTCTAAATATATTGGCATTGTACCTCATGATGTCGACTAGATTTTGAGCGTCTGCTACACCCCCTGCTATTGTCATGCCTAGGTGCCTATCGACCTTCTGAATTTTCATGACATGTCTGTCTGCAATGAAAAATCCAGCACTTGCCCTTGTGTCAGCAGCAAGAACTACTCCATCGCTACAGGTTAAGGCACACGTAGTAGTCCCTTTCTTCATATGCTCCAGAACATACTTCGAGTACCCGCTATTCTGTAAATCCATTCTACAGGTATGAAACGGGTACTAAATTTAAGTATTCGCAGTGCGTCAAATAAATGTGAATTAGAGATTTCTATAAATATCGCGTCAACATGACCAGGATAAGTCAAAAGAAAACGTAATTCAATGGCAGTATTGATGCTACCACAATATTATCGAAAAATTGGGAGGCTCAAATGGAACGACAGATAGAAAATCGGTTAGAAATGTTGACTAGATTGCATTCAACAGATATGATTACGCAAGAGAAAAGAATTATGCTACCTCTGCAGGAGGAAAAAAATCCGCAGTTTTGTACATGAAGTCTTAATTGGGCTTGGAAGGATCAAGAAAACCTGGTCCACTGATTAAATGCAACCCATGACGGAAACGAGCTATTTTCTAATCAAATCCTTTCTCTATGTCTTTACTACAATATCATTCAATCCTCTATGAATTTGGCTTGTCTAAAATCGTCAAAGCAGTAGGGAAAGCAGCTGAATGAAGAATCAACTGCAATATCTGGTATAACTATGGATAACGAGGCTAATCATTTCTATGTTAGAGTCGAAAAATACTCATACAAGAGTGTCTGTTCAATTTCAGTTTGCACTCCTAATAATTATATTCGAGTAGATTGAAATTGCAGTATTGATGGGGAGGACGCTGTTTGACAAGATTTGGGATAATCATGTGGTTTATCAAGAAAAAGACGCAGCACACGGAAATCCATCCCTAATTTATATAGATTGTCATTTAATACATGAGGTCACATCCCCTCAGGCTTTTGCTGGTTTGAAGCAACATGGACGAAAGGTCAGACGCCCCGACCTGACATTTGCAACAATGGATCACAACGTTCCAACGACTAACCGTTCCATTCCAGTAATTGATAGTGACTCATCCATCCAAATGCATACTTTGAGAGAAAACTGCAATGAGTTTGGCATTACGCTCTTTGACATGCTCAGCCCGCAACAGGGCATAGTCCATGTCATCGGTCCCGAACTAGGCCTGACGCTGCCCGGTATGACAATTGTTTGTGGAGATAGTCACACATCCACTCACGGCGCATTTGGAGCCTTTGCGCTGGGCATAGGTACAAGTGATGTTGAGCACGTATTTGCCACACAATGTCTTTGGATGCACAAGCCCAAGAGCCTCAACATCAAGTTCAGTGGAACGATTAGCCACCGGCCTGGAATATCCGCCAAAGATATTATTCTTTCAACAATTAGACAAATAGGCATATCTGGAGGGATCGGATCAGTGATCGAGTACAGTGGTGATGGAATTTCTACTCTTTCAATGGATCAAAGAATGACAATCTGCAACATGTCTATTGAGGGTGGAGCAAGGGCTGGATTGATAGCTCCAGATGATGTGACCTTCGATTACATAAGAGGACGTCCATTTGCACCATCTGGAGAAAAGCTAGAAAAGATGATTGAATATTGGGAATCATTTCTAACTACAGATTCTGAAACTTGTCATGATAAGTCTGTCAAAATGGATCTTTCGAGACTAGTCCCTCAAGTCAGTTGGGGGACAAATCCCTCGATGGTTATAGATGTTACAGAAAATATCCCATACCCAGAAGTTTTTGCAGATGGAAATGTCGAGCAGGAAAAATCAGCCAAGAGGGCATTGGAATACATGGGTCTAGAGCCTGGTGTGCCTATAACTGAGATAAACATAGATCGTGTGTTTATTGGATCTTGCACTAATGCCAGGTTGGAAGATCTAGTAGATGCATCTAGGGTGCTTGAGGGAAGGACTGTCTCATCCAGTGTCAATGCAATGGTGGTTCCAGGTTCTCAATCTGTTAAAAGGGCTGCTGAAGAGAAAGGCATCGATAGGATTTTTAAGAAGGCTGGCTTTGATTGGCGCGAATCTGGATGTAGTATGTGCCTAGGAATGAATCCCGATATACTTGCTCCTAAGCAGAGATGTGCAAGTACTTCTAATCGCAACTTTGAAGGACGACAAGGATTTGGTGGAAGGACTCATTTAGTTAGCCCAATCATGGCCGCGGCCGCAGCAGTGGAAGGAAAATTTGTAGACGTACGTGAATGGTTTTAGATGGGCATAAATTAGGATGAAATACTTCAAATTTATATGTGATAAAGCTATTCCCTTGGATATAATAAATGTTGATACTGACCAGATCATCCCTAAACAGTTTCTTAAGATGGTAAAGAAGGAAGGCTATGGCGAATTTCTCTTCTACAACTGGCGATATCAAGACGATGGGACGCTTTTAACAGACTTTGTTCTAAACGACAAAAGATATTCAGGAAGACGAATCCTTCTTACACGAGATAACTTTGGCAGTGGGAGCTCCCGCGAGCATGCAGTATGGGCATTAAAGGATTTTGGCATTATTGTGCTAATTGCTCCTTCATTTGCTGACATCTTCTATAATAACTGCTTCAAGAATGGGATCTTACCTGTCAAGCTTAAGAGCCAAGAAGTAGAGTTTCTGTTTAAGAATTCTGAAAATGAGGAAATTGTAGTCGATTTAGATAAACAAGAGGTAGCTTGTTGTGATCAGTCATTCAGCTTTCTTATAAATGGTTTCAATAAGAGGATGTTGATGCAAGGACTAGATGAAATAGGACTAACCCTTGAACTGGAGAGCGCTATAGGAGAATATGAATCTAAAAGAGGCATTCATTCTTCTACATGATGCTTCCTCATTATTCCCCTGCTTTTTATATTGTAGTAATAAATACTTGATTATGTAAACATCATAGATTGTTATCATTGATATAAACTGATAGTACGGTATTATCCATTTACTAATCCTTTAATAACCCGACAATTCTGATTGTATACTATATTACACAATGTTGATAATCAAAGGCTTTTGAGCTCTTGAGCAGATGTGCTTCGATTGCTGTGTATTGAGATAGCCAAACAAATGAAAATGTCTGATTCAATATTATGATCGCGAGTTGGAATCTTGTCACAGCAGAATCAACTGAAGACTGATCAATTTTTCAAACCTCCCCCAGTAAGTTTATTCTCTCGTCGATAACAGCAGATAAGACTAACAGGGTTGACATAATAAGCGCCTTATAGAAGGGAAGTTCAATGTATCTTAAGTTGAAATCTTGGAAAAGAAACTAAACATCTGTATAACAATGAAGCAAGTAAAGTAGAGAATAAGGATCCACTTTTGAATTTCCGGTGTAATGGACGTATACTTATCAAGGTGGACTTCATCTAACCATCCAATACAATTATTAGGGGTTTTTCTTACCCACACCTTATGCGACATTACATTGCTGACACTTGGCTTAAAATGTGGAAGTCAAATTCTGACGAGCTAAAGGGAAAGGCAATTAATTGGAGGAAAGAACCGACAATTCATAGGATCCCAAGACCGAGTAGGCTAGATCGTGCTCGAAAGATTGGTTATAAGGCTAAACAAGGCATAGTTGTGGTACGAGCAAGAGTAGGCAGAGGCGGAATGAGAAAACAAAGACCTGTGTCAGGAAGAAGACCAAAACATTTAGGGGTTGTACGTATTAAACAAGGAACTAGTATGCGAAAAGTTGCAGAAAGAAGAGTGGGTGAGAAGTTTCCAAATTTGGAAGTAGTGGGATCTTATTACTTGCATAAGGACGGAATGCATCAGTGGTTTGAGGTCGTCCTGGTAGATCCTATGCATGGATCCATTTCCAAAGATAGAGAAATGAGAGGAAAGCTTGTCGCTTTTTCTAAATAGACAAGCGGCATTATACCGTTAGTATATTCTCAAATTCTCAAGCTGGGATCTTCCTGCATTTTAATTGATTCAATTATCTTTAGAATTTCTTGATTCTCTGCATCTTTTTCCAAGGTAATATAGAAAAATCCTCTAGTTATGGGTATCGTTACTATTTTGACCTTTTCATTTTCTGTAATTGTGAATCTTGTCTTACCTATAGCCTTTTCAAATTTCATTCTTAGTTGGTTCCTATTTGCTTCCAGAAAGTTCTCGTCTCTAGCCTCATCAGGAGAAAACAATGGTACAACACCCTTGCGAAGCTGTCCTGAAATAGTTCTTCCAAAATTGTTCATTAAACCGACATATCTAATTTTGGGCGACAGCCCTAAAAATTGTCTGCATAACTTTCTGTTTTCTTGTAATTTCTCTTCATCAGCGCCATTCATCGCGTAGAGCTATAAAATTCTAGAAATATATTTGTTCAATTCCTGAATATTTACGATGATTATGGGAATGCGATGATCTTGAAAGCGAAAAAACCTCACTATATGAAAGAAGAATGAAGCGACCTTACCCCTCAAATTGGCTTTGATTATTCTGGCAAGATTGGTTGCGTCATCATTTTAGTGTGTGTCACAGCATTTATTGTAGTTACAGTTAAATTCAATAATCAGTGAGGTGTTACTTGTCTTCGTAATCTATCATTGGCGCTGGATTTGCTCCGTTCAAAAGCACTTTTCCAAAACACTATCGATGTATGGATCATGTTTTGCGAAGAGAGGGGAATCGATTGGTATGATATTAATGCGTATACAAGCTTTGTAAGCTATCTAAAATCAAATGGCTTTAGAATGCAAAAATTTCCTCTTTGTATTAAGGAATCAGCAGGAGTATATGAAAGAGGTAAAGACAAGGCCAAATTTTTAGAGGAATTATCCCATATTTCTACGGACGACGTAGGAGCTTTCACAATAAAATTGGCAGATAATACAATGTCTACTATACGAAAATTTAGGATTTAATCTTACAGCCTTTTGATGCAGCTACCAAACTCCAGCACACAATTCTAGAGCTATTTCATTTTTATCATTGTCAAACGGATATCTCTTGGAATCTGTGAATGAGTTTCTCAGCAATCACTCTGGCTGCCAATTCCTGTGCTTCTTTGGTTTGTGCACCAATATGAGGAGTACATATGACATTGGGCAATTCTAGCAATTTTCTATTAGTAGGTGGCTCGATCTCAAAGACGTCCAGTCCAGCTCCAGCTATCTTTTGATCTTTCAAATGGTCGTACAAAGCGACTTCATCCAAGATCCCTCCTCTTGAAGTATTGATAATGTAGCTTGACTTTTTCATTCTAGAAAGAAGCTTGCTATCAAAGAGATGGTATGTGTCGGACGATAGCGGAACATGGATGGTTATGAAATCAGAACTTTCAACCAATGTATTTAGATCAGCATTAATCATGCTAACTTCGTTGATGAATTCTCTGCTGATAGGGTAAATGTCGTAGCCTATGATATTCATTCTTAATGCTCTAGCAATGCGCCCCACGTTTCTTCCTATATTCCCTACACCGACTATGCCTAGATACCTCCCACTTAGTTCTGTTCCTATCAGTGACTTCTTAATCCAATTTCCTTTTGATGTTTCAGAATGCGCGTATGGAATAAAGCGAGCCAATGATATCATGAAACCGATGACTAACTCTGACACTGCTTTTGTTGCCGCTTCTTGAGCATTTATGACTGTTATGTTCTTACTTTCCGCATAGTTGGTATCAATATTATCCAGTCCGACCCCAACGCGTGCAATGACTTTAAGTGAATTTCCACTTTCAATAACGTCTTTAGAAACATTTGTCCTGCTCCTCACAACCAAAACGTCGTAACCATTAACAAGGGACTTGAGTTTTTCAATCGTAATATCTGGCTGATAATCAACAATCATTCCAGCCTTTTTTAATATCTCAACCCCTATGTTATCAATTGAGTCACAAATAAGAACTTTCCAAACACCACTCATAATGGTCAGGCAACTATTAGCCTATATATACTATTTCAAGATGAATTCAAGATTTCATAGATTCTCTATTGGAGATTCCAAGTGATAACTATGAGGTATATAATCAGACTCGTAAGTCATGTTGAAGCCCCTAATTAGAAACAATAGAACTTCCTTTTTAAATATGCAATATTGGTAACGTATTATTAAATTATGTTAGAGGAATAATTATCTGTCTACGAGATATTTGAAAATGTTATAGAATCATACACAATTCACATTCAACATCAGTTCGAATGAAATCGAGTATTTACCGTTTCCTAAGTCTTGTGCTTATTATCATATTTAAGGTTGAAAATCTAATGTGATCAAATGAGAAATTATTGATTTATATCTCCCTCAAGTAGTAGTTGCATCTGAAATAATTTTTTAGTTTATAAGCCATTGAATGCTCTAGGTTACATAAGCGGTCGTTGATGCGATACAATGTATCTGACAATTTCGATCCTTTGTATGAAGAACAGTTGATCAGAGGTCATTAGAAACTTTACTCTCTTTATTGTACTCGTTAATTAAAAAAGATCTATCAGTTCTCCACTCCACGGATTATTGTTATGGCTGCATTGTCAATACAGATACTTATGTCCAAGAAAGTAGCAAGGAAAGGAATGACTGGCTAGCAATATTATTAGACTAATTGTACGTTAAGGTTTATCGTTGGATGATTTTGAGATCACTCTTTATGCCCTCAATAGTTGCTCATTGTGCTACCACGGTTGTCGGTATCCAGTCAACCAATCGAAATCATGGCGGTCGAGCCTTCAGGTGACAAGTATATCTGATTCTAGTCCCTCAATCGCTTCTTGCAACTCGTTCTTTGTTCCACCATTTAGAATAGTATTCAATCTGGAATGCATTATGCCCCATTGCCCTAATTACTGAGCCTTTCAATTCATCAAGATCAACAAACTGTCCTCTTGCAACTTTTGCTAAAGGAGAAAATTCTGCAGCAGATCCAGTGTTCTGAAAAAGATCAAGTTGCTGTATAGTTTTGGCGTCGAGTTTCAAAGCTTTTTACTGTCTGTTGAGAGATAGACAAAAGATTGCTGCTTCACAGTTCGGAGGGACCTTCTGTTGCATTATTCGATTCAGCAATCGTGCCTCCAGATCCTTCAAAACTATCTGAATTATTTTACTTCCGTGTTATACTTTAAATTTCATGCTTGATGACATTTCTTCGACATCTTCTTTCAATACTTTTACTTTAACTGTTAGTTGTTCTTTTTCTAGCCTTTTTCGTCATAATCGTCGAAATTCGTCGTCAAATTCGTCGTCGATCTCGTCGACTCGATTCGCCGTCGAATGGGTTAACATGACTATAATAAACTGCTTCAATAAGCCAGCGATATCGTTATATTGAAAAGTAGATAAAACAGGATCAAAAGCCCGGAGATGTCATTCATCAGATATCGAATTATGAGAATAAGAAGGTTAACTAAGAATAGAGCATATTTGATAGTGAGATCCTTGCTTTTCCTATATCTGAAAATTAAAATAAAATTAGGTTGGTATTAACTTCAAAGGCATTCAATCCGACTACTTTTTAGCCAAGCCAATTCTTACATCTACGGCCCTTGTTCCAACTCCTTCTTCGAACACCAGTAGTGGATTCATATCAAACTCTTCTATTTCCGGAAAATCAGTTACTAACTGGGATAATCTCTGAAGATTTTCCCTCAATGCTCTCAGGTCCGAGGGTTTCTCGCCCCTCGCCCCTTTCAATAATTTAATTGACTTTATCGACTCGATCATCTCAGCAGCGTCTTCTTCGGTTATAGGGGCTATTCTAAATGTGACATCTTTGAGAACCTCTACATAAATGCCACCGAGACCAAACATCAACAACGGACCGAACAAAGGATCGCGTTTCGCACCGATAATAGTCTCTTTGCCTGATCTAACCATCTCCTGAATTAAAACTCCTTTTATTAATGCATCCTTATTGTATTTTCGTATGTTTTCAATGATATCGTTGTAACCCTTTCTTACCTCTTGCTCGTTAGAAATCCCTATCTTAACACCACCTGCATCAGATTTATGAATGATCTGGGGGGAGACTATTTTCATAACTAAAGGATACCCGATCTTCCTTGCTGCCTTTGCGCTTTCATCTTCGCTATTTGCCAAGTAACTCTTTGGAGTTTGAAAGCCGTAAGCTTGAAGAACCTCGTACCCCTCTTCCTCTAACAAATTAGATCGTCCTTCTCTCTTAACATTAGCGAAAATTTTGGTGACCTTTTCGATATCCACCGAGAAGCTCTTGGGTGGTTCCTCTTCTCTTGAGAGCCATTCACTAAATCTGTACATCGCGGCAAGCGTTTGTATAGCTGGTTCGGCGTACATAAAATGCGGGATATCTCCATCAGACAGTACTTTCTTGTTTTCCTCACCCTCTGCTAAACCCATTAGAGCGGCAAGCATTGTCCTTTTTGTTCCTTTTGAAGTGGTCACAATAGTCTTTGCCAGTTCAGTATAGTCCAAAGTAGCTGAAGGGGTACACATTGTTACTATTGCTCCAACGTTACTATTGGACAGCAATTCAACCAATACTTTCTCGAATCTTTTATAATCAGCGTCTCCAACAATGTCAACTGGATTCCTAGCAGATCCATGAGGAGGGATAACCTTTGAAATTACTTCTCTTGAGGAAGATATGTCAGCCATTTTCAACCGATATTCTGAACATATGTCGGTAGAAATTATAGCTGGTCCTCCTGCGTTTGACACAATAGCAACCCCCGAATCTTTATCAGGAACTAATTGTTTTGAAAACGCCGTAGCCAACTCGAATAAGCGTTGCATCGTATCCACACGAATAACTCCTGACTGATCAAACAAAGCATCATATGCTTCATCAGAGCCCATTAGAGCCCCAGTGTGAGACATCGCTGCTTTTGCTCCTTCGGGAGTTCTTCCGGATTTAAGAACAATGATAGGCTTCTTATTTTCCTTAGTTATTTTCTTCGCTACCTTCATGAATACCCTAGCATTGTGGATATCTTCCAAATACATTACAATTACCCGTGTTTCTACGTCATCAGCTAAGAGTTCTAGCACATCATTTTCGTTCATATCAACTTTGTTTCCCATGCTAATAACTTTCGAAAATCCTATCCCTTGTGCACTGGCATCTTCCACTGTAGCAGCACAAATCGCTCCGCTTTGTGATACCAAAGCAATCCCTCCGTGTTTAGGTGTGATCTTCAGAAAAGTGGCATTCATCATATTTTCTGGAGAAAGGCTCATTATTCCCAAACAATTTGGACCAATGATTCTTGTCCCGTACTTCGCACCGATCTCCCCCACTTCTTTTTCAAGTTGAGCACCCACACTGTCAACTTCTTTGAATCCTGCGGTTACAATAATTGCT
>JAATVP010000222.1 GCA_014523625.1 Nitrososphaerales archaeon TH5896 | reverse complement strand
TCGAGATGTCTACGTCCTCTGTTAGATTTCCACTTGGTGCCTCTTTATCTAGTTGGGCATTAGTTCCGATCGAGCTTATCAAAAGTAAACCTAGCCCAAAGCCTAAGACCAGAACCACGTACATTCCTTGCATGAATATTAGTGATAATGAGGATGGATTAAATCTTTCCCTGATTATCTATTAACTCGACTATATCGTCAATGGTTTATCAGCCAACGATTAATACGAGTTGACTATAGCCCATTATTACTTTAAAATTTCCAGCTCCTAAATCGCACCTTATTTTGTGCATAGATATAATTAGATGGTAGAGTTGGGCTACTGCTGGATCTATTATTAAGCATTCTATGTTATTATGACATTTCGTAAATTCAGATTCACAATTATCGAGATTTGGATTGAAATAAGAAAAAGCTTCATTGATTTGATTCATAATACATAAAAAACGCTGAAATCTATTTTTTCTTGCTCACGAAATACAAAGTATCTGCCAGTTCAATTATCATTATATATGCTGAAGTGAGTTAGGGATCCATCGAACTGACAATTCAGGCATACCCTCCAGTCAAAGACAAGAAATCAGAAGTTCTTTACGGCGTTGAAAAAGCCGTAGGAAGAGGAATCTATTTCATGGATAATGTGAAAGAAAGAATGGATATCTTCTTCGACAGAAACGCACCATCGATAGTGGTAGACGTTAAGGAGTATAGAAATGGTTACATGAAAATACGGAAAAGGGGAGGAAGGATACGTGCATTCACTGAAATAACGAGAGAGAATCTCCCCTATTGTAAGAAGCTAATGAGCCTTGTAGACGAACTAAGACATCTAGATGGGGTGAGAGGAGGGATTGCAATAAGTGAGACAGAATATATGGCGACCACTGTCTTGCAGGAAAGTGTTCCACTCACTGAGGTAATTTATAGCAGCATAAGAGAGGTTGTTGAACAGGGGCAGTACATATTTGATACTCTTTGGAGCACGGCTACGCCTGCTGAACAAAAAATTAAAGAACTAGAAGAAGGCGTCGAGCACCCTGTAATACAAGTTATAGGTGACACTCGTACTTCAATATCTCTTGCTTACGATCTTATCGGTTCAGCAAGACACGAAATCCTGATAATGTTTGCCTCGGCAAAGACATTTTTATTAGCTGCAGACGCATACACATTGAATCATTACCAAAAGGCGCTACAGAAGGGGATCAATCTAACTATCTTGGTTCCCGTATATGATGATTCAAGAAAAGATATCAATTGGTTTGGTCGTGACGGTTATGCTCATAATGTTGATAATCATATCGAAGACAAGTACAATGATGGGTTTCTGGATGTGAATGAAGAGGTGAATAAAATCAGAAAAAAGATCCCCAATGCCAACTTAATTGTAACAGACAAATCAATTAACACGAAAATTACAATAATGGTAGTAGATAATTCGAAATCTATGATATGGGAGCTCAAAGATGATACTCTAAAAGATCCATACGAGGCAGGAGGAATTGCGACCTATTCGAATATCCCTTCTGTAGCATCATCTTACGCATCTATAATCAATATCATTCGTAAGCAATCTGACTTGTATGAGCAATTAAAGGATTCTAAGGAGAGGTTAGAATTGCTCAACAAGCAATTGGAATCTCACAATATTATTCAACAAGAATTTATAAACATAGCAGCTCATGAGCTACGGACACCTATACAACCAATACTGGGACTATCTGAAATTGCATTGGCTAGAAATGAAAAAATACTTCATAGAGATGATCCGCAATTGAAAGAAACTCTGGAAGTAATTACTAGGAATGCAAAAAGACTTCATAGGTTAACAGATGATATCCTAGATGTAACAAGGATTGATAGTAAGATACTGAAGTTGATCAAGGAATCAGTAGATATTGATGAGGTAATCGACGACGTCATCAATGATTTTAGAAACAAAGTAGAACTTACTAGCGATAAGCAAGTTAAGCTTGCTAAGGTGATCAAAAACCACTCAAATAAATCAAAATATGATACCGGATCACCAAATGCTACTAAACTGATTTGTGATAAGAATAGGGTAATGCAAATAATATCAAATCTTATTAGTAACGCAATAAAATTCTCATCTAAAAATGGAAGCATTACCATATCGAAGGAGGTAAGTAAAGACCATAAATCCGTTGTAATAAGTGTGATAGACAGGGGAAGTGGAATAGATCCAGATATATTTCCGAGATTATTTTCAAAATTCGCTACAAGATCAAGTAACGGCACTGGTCTCGGCCTATACATTTGTAAGAACCTCGTTGAGGTCCAAGGGGGCAGAATTTGGGCTCATGACAACAACGAAGGTCCTGGAGCAACATTCTCATTTAGTCTGCCCATAACCAATCCTATTTAGACCTCTTGGAAGAGAACTGGTGCATTAGATATTTGTAAAAGCTCTAATGCATAAGAGCAATGGATAGTTTGCTACGCATTTCACATATCAACTTAAGAAATAGATCTCGCTTACATGAATAGGTAGGAGGGATGATGTTTAGATGGAATTAACACACCGAGGATTTAATGTAGTAATTATAGTCCTTTCAGCAATAGCTCTGGCCTATATCGTGCTTCCGCTTATCACGATATTGACTTTTTTGGATCCGTTAAATGCTTTCGAATCATTGACACAACGACAGATTTGGGACGCTTTCATCCTAAGCCTATTTACTGCAACAGTCTCAACATCAATTCTATGCATAATTGGAATTCCATTTGCCTATTTCCTGGCAAGATATTCTAACTTCCGAGGGAAATTCATTTTAAGAGTTATTGTCATCATTCCACTAGTCCTTCCACCGCTGGCAAGTGGGGCCCTTCTATTAGGTATGTTTGGTCCAACTTCAATAGTTGTACAAACCTTCCCAGGGATAGAATTTACTCAATCCGTGTTTGGAATCATAATTGCTCAAACATATGTTGCCTCACCATTTATGATCCTTGCAAGTCAAGCGGCATTTGAATCAGTTGATCGGTCATATGAGAATGTTGCAAGGGTACTGGGTAAGAACAATTTACAGACCTTCTTCAGGGTATCACTTCCACTAGCTAAGACCGGTATAATTATAGGTATAATTATGTCGTGGGTAAGGGCGGTTGGAGAGCTCGGGGCGACCATGATGATGACCTACAATCCTCACACTATCTCTATTCAGATTTTTGAAGACAATGCTATTGGTGGTCTAACCCAAGCTGCTCCAGGTATTATCTTAGTAGTAACATTACCAGTGTTAGTAATGGTTATATTTTATATTTCAAAGAAGAACAAGAATCAGGGACTATTGAAGTTTGGTTAATGAAATATTCAGAACAATGGGACATATTATGGAGAAATTACTATTTTGTACTGAATTCAAGATCATCAAACATTATCCAATATTTCCAACGGATATGAAGACTCAAATAAGCAATTCAAATCATGTAATAGCGGAGCATTTTTTTGAAAATAGGATATCCTTGCATAAATAATAGTATCCTTAGGACCGACCCATCTACTTTTAGATTGGCATCCTATTCTGAAAACAGGTTAGTTCAAACCATTAGAGGCAATTTGACTCATCTAAACCAAATCTTGGAATATAATATCAACCACGGCCTATTATTTTTTAGAATTAGCTCTGATCTCATCCCCTTTGCATCTCATCCGGTTTGTAAATTGAATTGGTTTGAGCTTTTTCAGTCAGAATTTGAGCAAATTGGCATCTTTATCAGAAAACATGGTATACGAGTTTCAATGCACCCCGATCAATTTGTAATTCTTAACTCTCCAAATTATACGATAATAGAAAATAGTATTAGCGAATTAAAATATCATTGCAAAGTTTTGGATGCGATGCAACTTGATGAAACAGCCAAAGTACAGATACACGTTGGGGGAGTTTATGGGAATAAGATTGAGGCATTAACAAGGTTTGCTGCTACTTACAATACTCTTGATAATGCAATCAGACGAAAACTTGTAATAGAGAATGATGTGTTATGCACCACTTTACCCAATATTCATAGAGACAAAACTTATCAGTAATTTCAGCTTAATATCAAAATACTTTACAAGAAATGACTTCTTCAGCAGAAGGGATAGAACCTAAGCGTTCCGAAGAATATTCGAAACTACTTGAAGAATTAAAAAATTTATTCGTTAGTGCCGCTAATATGTCCGTAAAGTTACATGAGCAGGGTAAAAAAGACGGTCTATCTAACGAAGAGATTCGCAAAGACATAGAGGTAACACTTGACGGGATAGTCAAGGAAAGAAGGCTTAGAGGGATATTGCCAGCAGAGTTAACACGGTCATATACTCAGGCCATTATCTCTAATTCGGCAATCATTGTCGGAACAGAAACCAATAATCAAACGAAAGAAGAAATGACTGCCTGGAAAGAGATCAAACATCAAGTCCTAGATCGTATAAAAAAGACGGGCAGTAGCAGTAATAAATTACAACTTAAAAGTAAAAGTAAACGTAAGAAAGGGATAACTCCTCAGCAGTCAATTGCGTTAATAGCGTCAATCATAATCATAATCATAGCAATTGGAGGCTTAGGCATAGTCTACAATGTATTCGCACAAAATCAAAATCTAACTACTGGTACTGCTCCTACTACTTATGAAAATACAGAACATGGATTTGCGTTTGATTATCCAGCTACGTGGATGAACGAGTTTGAAAGTGAGTACGAAGCATAGCTAAATAAATTCGTTGTCATTAAAAGACCATTATTCAAATATCATTAGTATCTAGTAGGATTTAGCTTTTATTATCATGTGAAAATAGCACACTATTTCTTGTGGTCTCGTGTATCAGACTGGTATCAGAATTGACCTTGATTTAAAAGTCTAAACAAAATGTATTCTTCTTTATAAATTCTTGTCGACCTCCATAGTCTGATCGTAATTCATAACATCGGATGCAGCAAGAGAAGTGCATCCGCTCAAAAGTATTGGTTGTTTCATCAAGAAGCCTATTACCACGGAACAGTTAGGATTTGAGATTGGATAATGAAATGCAATATTAGGAGTATATAGGAATGAGTCAGTGAATATA
>JAATVP010000022.1 GCA_014523625.1 Nitrososphaerales archaeon TH5896 | reverse complement strand
TGAGTTACCTAGCCAAGATCGGAGTTGAGAAAGTAAGGCATCTGAAGGTCTCCACCAACCAAACAACTAGTTTCTTATGGGAAGGAGAGAACGTATTATCTACTCCTTCTATGATATCAGAAATGGAAGAGACCTGTAGACTGCTTGTCAAGGAAGAATGTATAGTAGACAGCACGTGGGATTCGGTGGGTACATTAGTCAACGTTAAGCACTTGGCTGCTACTCCAGTCGGTGCAGAGATCACCCTGAAGGCCAAAATCGTCTCATTCGAAGAGAGGAGAGTGTTATTTGAAGTAGTAGCTTCGGATAGTCTAGAAAGAATTGGCGAGGGTACACACGAAAGATCGTTAATCGAGGTCCCTAGGTTCAGGAAAAAATTTGTTGAGAAGCAGAAGAAATTGGGCCTGAAATAATGGAAATAAATCAGTTGCATTTTGGGGCGAAAATGAAAATCTGAAAAGCCTGTCTGCTTTAGTATCAATAATCAAGTATCGTATTTATGAAACAATTTCCTCAGTCGAATGCATCGAACTTTGCCTTTCTAGCTGAAAATCGTGCTTAGTTAATATTTAAATGAAAGATTAACAAAGACCAATGCTGCTTTATTAGGAGCTAGTGAGGGAGGCTTTGACTCGACACATCAATCTTTCTTGGAATGCCTATTGAAACATGCCTGCGAAATCGTGATGCGCTATTTTTGGCATTGTACACTTATTGAGAGAAGTAAAACTAAATAAGTGGCTTTACAAAGCAGTATTGTTCTACTAGGTGAATAGAGTATATGTCAATTCAAACTACAGCTGGTGGAATGCCAGTGATAATTTTAAGGGAAGGAACAAGAGAAAGTAAAGGCAAAGAGGCTCAGAAAAATAATATTACAGCAGCAAAGCTGGTCGCAGAAGTTGTCAAAACCAGTCTTGGCCCAAGAGGCATGGACAAGATGCTCGTAGATTCTCTTGGTGATGTGACTATCACAAATGATGGGGCTACAATTCTTAAAGAAATCGATGTACAGCATCCCGCTGGAAAAATGATGGTAGAGGTTTCTAAATCAGTAGATAATGAAGTTGGAGATGGTACTACTTCGTCAGTCGTTCTTGCAGGAGCATTGATAGAAAAGGCCGAAGATCTAATCAACAAAGATGTCCATCCATCAGTGATTGTTGATGGTTATAATGCGGCTTCAGAGCATGCATTAAAATTACTACAGAAAATTGCTGTAAAGGCCGACACCTCAGACAAGGAATTGCTAATCAAAATTGCAAGAACTAGTATGGATTCCAAGTTGGTCTCTGAGGATAGCCCAACACTAAGTGAAATAGTAGTAAGTGCTACAAGGCAGATAGCAGAAAAAGTTGAAGGGAAAGATGGCTTAAGAGTAGATCTAGATAACATTAAGGTCGAAAAGAAGGCTGGTGGAGCAATAAGAGATACCCAACTCGTAAAGGGAATCGTTCTTGATAAAGAAGTAGTCCATTCAGGGATGCCGAGGAGGGTAGAACAGGCAAAGATTGCTTTGATAAACTCAGCGCTAGAGATCGAAAAAACTGAAATGAGTGCCGAGATCAGAATTAGTGACCCCCAGCAAATGCAGATGTTCCTTGAAGAAGAAAACAGAATGCTGATGAGTATGGTGGACAAAATAAAAGACGCAGGCGCAAATGTAGTTTTGTGTCAAAAAGGCATTGATGATATTGCACAACATTATCTAGCCAAATCAGGCATCCTTGCCGTCAGACGAATAAAGGAAAGTGACATGTTCAAGCTTACTAAAGCCACAGGTGCAAGAATCACAAGCAACCTTGAAGATCTTTCAAGTAAAGACCTAGGCGCCGCTAACCTAGTCGAAGAGCGCAAAGTCGAGACTGACAAATGGGTCTTCATAGAGGGATGCAAAAATCCGAAAGCAGTTACTATACTCATACGAGGAGGCTCACAAAGAGTTGTAGACGAAGCGGATAGGTCAATACATGATGCCTTAATGGTTACTAAAGATGTTTTAGAAAAACCAGCTATAGTTGCAGGCGGAGGTGCTCCAGAAGCATATATTGCAAACGAACTAAGGCAATGGTCGAGCAACCTGGAAGGCAGAGCTCAGCTTGCTGTTCTAAAGTTTGCGGATGCACTCGACTCAATCCCTCTTACGCTAGCAGAAAATGCCGGCATGGATCCGATTGACACTATGACACAATTGCGTGCTAAGCAGAGTAAGGGTTCCAAGTGGACTGGGATTGACGTTAGAAGCACGGTAGTCACAGATATGTACAAGCAAAACATATTGGAACCTCTTGCTGTTAAGGAGCAAATAATCAAATCCGCTACAGAAGCTGCAACCATGATTCTGCGAATCGATGATGTTATTGCTTCTAGCAAATCCAAGGCACCCGCTGGTCCTCCTGGCGGCATGGGCGGCATGGGCGGCATGGGCGGCATGGGCGGCATGGGCGGCATGGGCGGCATGGATATGGAATAATTTTCAGCCAGATTACCGTGTCAGATTCCTTCGAAGTGAGATCATATCTTTTTTCCTTTTTGGGCAAAGCAATTCTTTACAGATATTCAAAAAATTTAACTTCTCCAGTCGCTAATAGATCGTTTTTTTGTGGGGTTGATGGCTAACCGCAATCAAAAACATGAGGAGGTATCTAATTCGCTGCGGCAGAAAAAACTCTAGCGCCAAGAATAATCCATATCGGGGGCGCAATCGAATCGTACGATTAAATCTATCTTATCCCGATCGCTTACTAGGTCTCAAAACTGTAATTGTGATCAATCGGTACATGCTGCTCATTCCAATGATGTACAAACATCAGCTTATTTTTCTCCAATCTGGATTCGGAGTGTATTAGAAATGAATACATGAATCTTATGCTAAATCTGTTGCATTCTGGGCATGTTTTGAAGTAAGATGAAGAGAAGCCGTGTGCTTCCCCTACTACGCATCGCGACGCACTCCTAATTTCAGAGTAATATCCAAGCCATCTAAGGGAAAACACCATAGGAAGTGGTTGGCTTAGCCGCTTCGCCCATTTAGGGGATAAAGTATCCAAGCTGAGTTCATGCCTCTTCTTAGAAACAAGAATATGTTTCTGAGACATATACTTAGATAGACTAAAGTGCTATTAGAAGATTATGCCATCTCAGAGTAAGAAGTTCGACTTATTGTGCATCAAGACCAAAGAGTGATGAGTATCATTTAGAAACCATGTTCTCATACTCTCAAACCAACTGCTTGAGGCAATACTTTGTCGATTCAAAAAGTTCTTTTTCAATCAAAAAATGATTTCCGATGCACGTTCGGAAATATACACAAAGTTAATAACAAATAGTCTACAAACTGTAAAAGGTAACCATTGAGGACATTCTCAACAAGAAGTTCAAAAAAGGAAAGAGTATTGGGGGAAGAAGAGCTCTACATCGGCACTGCGGAATCTGAACATGTTGAAATGTACCTTAAGGCTATATGGTATATTCGCGAAAGAGGGGAAGAGGTCAAGGTTAGCTCAATTGCAAAGTTGCTGAATGTCAAGCAACCATCCGTAGTTCAGATGTTGCGCAAACTTGACGAAGGTAATTTAGTAGAATATAGCAAAGGCAACATGGTAAGGATGACTACTGAAGGAGAACGCATAGGTAAACAGATGATTCGAAATACACGACTACTGGAAGTGTTGATGAGAGATTCATTAAAGATAGAAATAGACGAAGAAATGGTCTGTGGAATTGAGCATCATATGAAACAGATTTTTACAGATGCCTTGTGCACTCTCCTAAAGCATCCGAGGAAGTGTCCACATGACCATCGAATTCCTTTAGGAAGGTGTTGCAGATGATGGTAAACTGATCCCAGCCAGATTACCAGTATAAACTCTAGCTGCAATAAGAAACTATATTTCGTTCCCTGACTTGATTCGATTTTCATTGTTTTTGTTTCCAACAAGATATACGAAAACATCATCGAGGGTTATGGGTGAAACGGTAAATTGAATATTCATCTTTAACGCCTTTTCATAAATCTTCTCCGCGTCAGTTTCATAGGCAAAGATTCTAACAAAATTAGCTCCTGGATCCACAACAGAGCCTAAAGACATTAGACTCTTATCCAGGTTGATTTTTGGTACATCAATTCTAAGTTCATAGGGAACGATCTTGCGAAGCTCGTTCATAGTACCCTTTGCTATAATATTTCCTTTATCAATTATTACAATATAGTCCGCAAGAAGTTCTGCCTCATCCATATAGTGAGTCGTCAACAGAATTGTTCTGTCCTGATCTTTCCATTCCTTGATTGCCGACCATACCTGTCGACGGGAAACCGGATCTAGGCCTATAGTTGGCTCATCTAGAAATAGCAATTGGGCGTCAGGTGCTAAAGCCATTGCAACAAGGATCTTTTGCTTCATACCGCCTGACAAATTCATAGCAGGAACATCCCTAGCATCATAAAGATCTAACTTCATTAGGATTTGCACAGCTTTTTCCTTGGCGATTTCACTGCTTTCTCCTCTGATTCTTAACCAATTATACACATGATCCCAAGGCGTTAGTGCTCTCAGTGGTCTGCCTTCCTGAGGGATTGCAGAAATTTGGTTTCGGACCCTGTCGGGATGCTTTATGATGTCATGACCAAGAACGAAAATTCTACCTGATGTGGGCATGAGTTGAGTAGCACAAATTCTTACAAAGGTAGTCTTTCCAGCTCCGTTTCTGCCCAACATTGTAAATATCTGTTTTGAATCGATACTCAGTGAGATATCATTCAAGGCGGGGTGTTTGGAACCCTTATAGGATTTTGTTAATTCTGAAGCTTCAATCACATTCATGAACCATGCCAACTCCAGCTTCAATCTTGACTGAGGCTATATTCAATTTTACATTGTGCGGCGAATAATGAATAGCGTTCAAGTATTCGATCCCGCTTCAAATGGATTTGTCTTGCATCTGTCTTTTTGATATTTCGTTGACTACAATTTTTAGCATTTTTATCACTATTCTAGTTCTTATTATGGTCTTTCTCGTTGAATGGCATCGTCCAGTTGATATTTAGTTCCTGTTGGGACAAATGGTCCGCTTCAGATATCTTCATTACAATGTTCTTTACCTTCAATGCCTATATAAGCCGAGTTCTGAAGAGGTTCCATCAGAAAGACTCGCTAGAAAATACAGGATTGTTACCCTTTTCAGCTTTAGTTGAACAAATCGAACTTCTTTAATCAGATCTGGCATTAGCATCTTTGTTAAGATGAACTGATATTCATTTTTTTCAATTTGAATAGGTCGATCTCCAAGGCAAAGAATATTTATTACATTCCCTCCTCCGAGTCAAGGATGCTATCTATTCGAGTAGATACTACTATACCGCCTAGATAGTGGAGGCATCACAATAGATGATTAGCCGATGCACTGCAATTTTCAAGATCCAGTCATTCTTAACTCTCTATCCAATTCCTTGAGCAGCGCCTTTTGAGCGTCATTTATTTTGGTTGGCACCTTTACATTTATTCTTACAAGCTCATCTCCTCTTCCATAACCGCCATATCTTGGGAGACCTTTGCCCTTTAGCTTTATGACTGAATTTGGTTGCGTTCCTGGGGAGATCTTGACTTTCTCTTGCCCTTCAAGTGTCGGAACCCTTATTTCAGTTCCCAAAGCTAGGTCGGTAAAACTTAGATTCTGATTGGTTAAGAGGTGACCATCTTCGAGTCTTTGTAACTCTGGATGTGGTCTAACATGAGTTCTTATGAGAAGATCGCCGGGCATTCCATTCTCTGTGGGCTCTCCCTCGCCATGCAGTTGAAGAGTCATCCCATCCTCTACTCCGCGCGGAATTTCCAGTCGTAGCTTTTTTGTAGTTCTGATATTACCCGATCCATTACATGCCCCACATGGCCTTTCAATTATTTCACCTTCTCCGTGACACGTACGGCATGGCTCCAATGATACAAACGTGGAAAACCGATTCTGACTGTACACTCTCCTGGTCTGTCCCTGACCGTTACATACTGTGCATTTTCGCGGCTTTGTGCCTGGTGCGGCACCAGTTCCGCTACAATTTGTACAGCTATCCATTTTAGGCAGTTCTATTTCGTCTTTCTTGCCTTTCAAAACATCTTCTAACGAAAGATCGATGTCGTACAGAATATCGCGGCCTTTCTGTCTTCCACCGCCAAAATTGAATCCGAATCCGAACGGATCTGACGAACCTCTTGCAAAGCCGCCCCTAGATCCAAAGAATTGCTCGAAAATGTCTCTGAATCCCCCAAAACCCATATCTTTAAAGATCTCTTCAAAGTTGGCCTCGGAGCCTCTGAATACCTCTTCAGTTCCGAGATGACCATACGTATCGTATCGCTTCCGTTTGTCGTCATCAGATAGAACTGCGTATGCTTCTGAAATTTCCTTAAAACGTTCCTCCGCGCCAGCAGATTTATTTCTATCCGGATGGTATTGTAATGCTAGCTTTCTATAGGCGCTCTTGATATCCCCTTTCTCTGCATTCTTAGGTACACCAAGTACTTCATAATAGTCTCGTTTGCTAGCCATTTGTTTGTCGCCTTCTCATATCAGCATGAGTAATCCTTTCTGTAGCATTCAATGAACAATAACTATGGAGGGGGTGGTGGTGGCTGCTGAGTATTTGTAGCCGTACTAGTACCACCGCCGGTATTAGTCTCCGAAGTTTGATTCGCACTAGACGCGCCTTCATCTACTGTCTGACTAGACTGGCCTCCAGCACCAGGCGCTGCCGCTGCTGCTGCTGCACTTGTAGCTCTATATGCTTCAGTACTTATTTCGCCCAATATGTTCTTTAATTCCTGCATTTTTGCTTTAGTGATCTCACTGTTATTTGATGCTAAGGCATCTTTCAATTCTTGCGAAGCTTTTTGAACTCTTTCTACCTGTTCTGGCTTTATCTTGTCTTTTAAATCTTGATTAACAAGTTTCTCGGCAGAATAGACAAGATTATCAGCCTCGTTCTTAAGTTCAGCCTCTTCCCGTTTCTTCTTGTCTGCTTCAGCAAACTGCTCGGCGTCCTTTTTCATTCTTTCGATGTCATCCTTGCCGAGTTTAGTATTTGCAGTGATAGTTATCTTAGCTTCTTTGGACGTTGCTAGATCTTTGGCTGAAACATTCAGAATTCCATTCGCATCTATATCAAATGTGACTTCGATCTGCGGTACTCCTCTTGGAGCAGGTGGTATGCCAGAAAGATTGAACATTCCAAGGGAAACACAGTCTGCAGCCATAGCTCGTTCTCCTTGTACTACGTGTATTGTTACGGCAGTTTGATAATCTGCTGCAGTAGTAAATATTTTACTCTTTTTGGTAGGAATCGTTGTATTGCGTTCAATTATGGCTTCCTTTAAGCCACCCAAAACTTCCACTCCAAGTGTCAAGGGCGTTACATCAACTAATAATATATCTGTGGATACGTCGCCTGAAATAACAGCTCCCTGGATGGCAGCACCCATTGCAACTGCTTCCATTGGGTCCACACCTCGTTCGGGTTCCTTTCCCATGATAGTTGCAACAAATTGACGAACCATAGGCATTCTAGTTGGACCACCGATCAGTATTATTTTATCAATATCATTAGGACTCAACTTTGCATCCTGCATCGATTGCATAGTTGGACCCCTACATCTTTCTATGATAGGCCTTAGCAATTCTTCCATTTTTGCTCTAGTGAATTGTAATACTAGATTTTTTGGACCGGTAGCAGAATCATATGCGAGGAATGGCAAGTTAATTTCAGTATTAATCATATTTGATAGCTCTATCTTCGCTTTTTCTGCTGCTTCTCTTACTCGCATCATAGCTGCACGATCGTTACGTACATCCAAACCTGACTGGTTCCTAAATTCCTGTAAAATGTAATCTACCAATTTATTGTCCATATCAGTCCCGCCTAACTGTGTATCCCCTGCAGTACTTTTCACTTGAAAAACTCCGCCTCCCATTTCCATTATAGTGACATCCAGTGTTCCGCCTCCTAAATCGAATACAACGATCTTTAGGTCTTTTTGAATCTTATCAAGCCCAAATGCCAGAGAAGCTGCTGTCGGTTCATTTATTATCCTGACTACTTGGAGTCCTGCAATCTCGCCTGCGTCTTTGGTCGCTTGCCTCTGGTTGTCGTTAAAGTAAGCTGGAACGGTGATCACTGCTTTGTCTACACTCTCACCCAAAAACGCCTCGGAATCCCTCTTTATTTTTTGCAAAATAAATGCGGAAATCTGCTGGGGGGAATACTCTTTTCCAAGTACGCTAAAGCGAAAGTCAGTTCCCATTTTCCTTTTTGCTGCTAGTACAGTGCCTTCTGGATTGGAAATCATTTGTCTGCGTGCAGGTTCTCCCACTAACAATTGTCCATCCTTCGTAAAGGCGACAACAGACGGAAACGCCTTACCTGCAATAGAAGTTCCTTCAGCCGCCGGTATTATAGAAGGTTTACCCCCAATCATAGCCGACGCGGCAGAATTACTAGTTCCAAGATCAATTCCTATAATCTTTCCCATTTCTTCTTAGTCTCCTTTTGTTTTGTTACTGTCAATAGCGCTATTTTTAACTATCCTTTTAGAGATTTCTACCAAACTAGGCCTCAATACTTTGTCAGACATCATGTATCCCTTTCTAATTTCCGCGATCACAGTATTTTCTGGAACAGTGTCATCATATTTGAATGAAATAGCATCGTGAATATTGGGATCAAAGGGAGTACCAGTAGTTTCAATTTCCTTAACACCTTCCGCATCAAACAATGTCTCGACGTTCCTCAAAATACCTTCTAGACCCTGTATTACAACCTGATCTGATTTGCCTTGTTGCGCAGTCTCTATAGCCCTAGATAAATCGTCATGAATAGAAACAAACTTTAAAATAAGTTCTGCTTTTCCTTGGTTTATCTTAGATTCTATTTGTCTTTCCATTCGTTTTCTATAATTGTCAAAATCTGCCACCAAATACCTCAATTTATTCATGTTATTATCGGCCTCATCTTTGGCCTTCTGGCGGTCTGCCTCGGCCTGCGAAAGTTCATTCTCTAGATGAATAATATACTCTTGGCCTTTATCTTCTTGTGGAGATGGTTGTTGTTGCACAACTTCCACTTCTTCATCGCCTTCATTATTGGATGCACTGTCCTTTTCGCAATTCTCTACGCTCAATTTTACCTTGAAGAATACCTACAGAAAAAGCTAGATAATTACATATCGATTAGCATGAATAAATGTGGCTGTTCGACTGTATATTCTAGTTAATTAATTATCTGGCCGAATGAGTAGTAGCCGGATCATAAAAAAGTAGATTAGGCTATGCCTAGATTAGGAAACGTGGATCTTGTAATCCCTAGCTCACCTTGAATCTTTCGTATCTTGGTGGCATATTCCGTCATTCTAGCATTGTCTGCCTGAACCTTTGCAATTCTGTACCCCTTCCAAGCTTTTCTTAAGGCACCCCAACTCTGTCCTGTAGAGAATCCACTCGTGGATTCTAGTGATTGGGTGCCTAAGGTTGTATCGGGGTTGAGAGACATGATAGCTGTCATCGCGAGATACAGAGCGATACGGTACTTAGAGGCCATTGTTAAATTTCTGCTAGCACTAGGCGAAAAATAATTATGCAAAAATGGCCAAATTTGGCACGCAGCGGACTTGATATTTCAAGAAAGACAATTTTTAGATGCTCACTTTGACTGCGCAATCGGAAAAGCAAAGTGCTGATAGGACGCGGATGATAGGTTATGGTGAAAACTAGCCAAACCTAAACCATGAGCGATTAATTATATCACGTAGCCACATCGCCATTTGACTGCCCACTGGGGAGCGATATCCAAATATCGATTCAAGCATAATTGCCTTTGATGGACGATTTCGCACCGCATGCCTCGCATAATAGAAAACCCAATTTCTTATTCTTTTCAGTTCTAGTATCTGGGCTTCCACAAACGGGACAGATTAGGTAATCCTTTACATATCGATCAATTAATGCTCCAAAGGATGAAGGTTCCTTTCTTCCTAAAAATATGACTCTCTCCCCTGCAATATATCCTGCCGAAGCAAGCTCTTTGTTTAAATATAACAATAACTTTTCGGGATCCCTGTTTAACGCTTTAGGAAAGTCCATGAAATTCCTAAAAATTGTACGCTGGCCGACCCAGATTATTTGGGGAGTAGGAAGTTCTAGTCTCGATGCCTGTTTTTTTGTAGTGTTCCCTAATTTATCTCGCAACCGGGACAATAACATTTCGTAATCTGACTTAGTTTGAACGCTCATTGACGCAGATCCTTTCTCAAACGTACTTAATGTTCTTTGTGATCAAATTAATGGGATAGCTCATAATTTTCCATCCCGCATTAATGCCTTTCAACTAAAATGCTGTGTCGTTCGTCAGCTTGTGAGATTCCTCCTGTATAACTACCAGATCTAGAAAACAGTAATCAGCCCTATAGGTAGATATGAAAGCCTATCCTCAAATCCCAAGAAGATATGCGGTGGTAGCGTGCATGAGACCTGCATATTCTGCTGACTAGGATAGTCGCAGATAGAAAGTTTAGACCAACTTGATTTGAATGAAATGCAAATGGTCCATGATTGCTAATCGCAGGTCGAAGAACGCAATTAACGGTACTGGGGTAAACGGGTGGAAAACCTATGTGGAGATATGTCACAAGCTTTCTGTCCCATCCGAAATTAATTTGTCCAATTTTTCAGGCAAATTTGGCTGGGAATTTCGAACTGAACAGATTCAAATTTACCTGCGTTATGATTATTAGTTGAATGGCTCTTGTTCGTATAATGCATCATACGTAATCTTTAGTAGCATAAAATTTACAAGAGTATCCGAACTCTTCCCAAAGTTTGAACGACTAGCTACTGTATGGAGATCTTGCTATTCATCACTTTCAATTTAATTAATCAAAATATCATCGGGAAGGAAAAGATCTTAATATTTAGTAACGATTAGGTATTAAAATCGTAATCCAAAACATGCACACCCGAAAAACGGATTCTTGTGGTAAATAGCCAGAGAGAACAATGAGTTAAGATCAATGATTATATCTCGCATAGATATTTTTACCTTCAATACGCTAGATTAAACTTGTGATTCAGGCTATCGTCGACAGCCAGGCAAAAAAGGGCACCAGAGTACTAACATATGGTAGGTTTTCTACGTTCTTCGAATTAAAACCCAATAGTAACATCCTTAACTCCATTTTTTCCCTAAGATGCTCCGGAATTTGGGTCGGTGGCAGAGGATTTAGCAGTTCAAAAAAGTAGTCCTGTCGATAGTAAGCAATGTGTTGCGCAAAGCAGTTTATCAAAATGGTCGGGTCTCCCGAAATTCTGTCTCGTATCTTAATGCTATCTCTCTTTGACGATTTACTCAAATCAGTTGAAATCTGCAATGCCCTGCGAGTATAGCTTTCTCTAACAAATTCAAAAGTTGTCCGATTTGACATAGAATTACATAAATTGACCTCTTTTGTTATCTGATTCATTCCATTGCGGGCTAGATCCTTTGCATTCAGCATGTCGATCTCATTTGATATCTTGCCGTCTTTGCCGAAAAGAAAAAAAACTCCTACTATTTCATCGTCACGAATGAATGGGAACGTCAATTTTTCATCCATAAATTGGAGTATCCTATTTTGAATGTCACGTGGCACAAAGATACCCATGTAGGAATCATTCGCTAAAATCATGCTAGTCGTTTGAATTTTTTTCCCACTTTCCTCTCTGCTCCGATTTAGGACAACTCCTCAGGAATACACAGCCTTGGTATTGCTACACCACCTTCGACTTAGTTGCGTAAACGCAGTTATTGGCCTCTAGTAAATTATTGGCCCCAAGTAAATCATGTTCGGTATCGAATTCATGGAACAATATTCTTTGGGTAAAATTCAATCTAGATAGTTAGTTTGAAGAGAAATTCTTAACAAAAAATTTAAGGTTTAGTGCGCATGAGGCGGCGGTGCACTACCTTTAGAAAGGGATTCATTAAACGTTCCTGATGCCTTCTCATGGAATTCCAAATTGGACTGATCTACTTTTACTGCTTGAGGAGGACATACAGAAACACATGCCATGCACCAAATGCAGTCATGTTCCCTAATCGGGTCTGCTTTGTCAGTATAGTCTTTTCGTTCTTCCTTTTCACTGCTACCCGTTCCATTACTAGTAGCATTGGCCACCTCGGTAGGAGGTACATCATTTTCAGTTCTGTACCACTGGAAAACCTGAACTGGACAAGCCTCTATGCATGCCCCATCGGCCACGCATGAATCCCAGTCTACAGCTACCATAGTTCCGTGCACACCTATAGGCACTATCTCTTCTCCTCTTGCTGTATATGCTGACTTGACTTCTTCGTTTTCTGCAGCTTCAGCAGTCCTCCCTGGTCCCCACACATAGTGGTACTGCTCGCCATCTCCGAGAATATGTTTACCTATCACCTGCGAATTCTTTGGAAAGTCTGGATCAATTGGCATACTTTGTCTGCAATTATTCGCAGATACATCTTATTTAAACCATATGCGAATTCGTTCGATCCAGGAAGGCTCCGCCGGGTTAGATACTAAACATAAATTACAATTATTAAAACATTTTAGATAATATAATAAATATTATGCCGTTTTCGGCAATGATAATAATATCCATTAAGTAGACGGGGATTCATTGAGCGATTACGAATCTGTCTTAGGTATCATGATCTCAACTCTAACAATGTCCGTGATTCCCCCCCTGTTGCTTATGTTTTGAAGTCGAATTACACATCCTTTTAGCCATAATATTACTTCAGATTGATCTTTTACATAAGACTTCATAAAGCTTGCTCAAAAATACGGCAAGTTAGTTATTTATTAGCAGTAATTTCAAATCTAGTTTAGGATATAACGAAGCATGGAAAGCAAATCATTGAAGTCTGTCAACTTCAAAAAAAGGAACGGAATTATCCCAGCCGTAGTTCAGGATCTCAAGACCAAGGAAGTGCTCATGTTGGCTTACGTCAATCAAGAAGCGTTGAAAAAAACGAACACGACTGGGAACGCCTGGTTTTGGAGCACATCGAAGGGTAAGCTTTGGATGAAGGGCGAAGAATCTGGGAACATACAACCAGTCAAAGAAATACGTATGGATTGTGATCTGGATGCGGTGTTATACATTGTTGAGTCTGACCGACCTGCCTGTCATACAGGCCAGCGCTCATGTTTCCATCACATGCTTACCGATTGAACCCCTTAAGTAGGTGTACCTATAGAGAATTCGATTATTAACAAGGTTTCAGTATGATCTAAGTTTCTCAATTGAAGTAACGGATGAGAATTTCGTATGCCCGAGTCTATTTTTAATCGTTAACTATTTTGGGGCATTTTTTGAAAGCAACACTATTACTGGTGACCAGTCATATCCGTAAGCATTTAGCAATTGAATTCGAGGCGTAATAAGCCGACTTCTACGCAGGTCAATAAGACACGAACTGAATATGCTAATATGTTTATCATGATTGGACAATATATTTATCATTACTCTATTTCTTGTGTACGTTTGGCTCCGCGATCTTTTTTGGTCGGATTGAATTCCTAATTTTACGCGTAACGATAGTGCACAGAAATATAGCCACACTGGTAAGGACTATGGCACCTGCAGGAGAGACATTAGCTAAATAGGAAATGACAATCCCGCACACAACTGACACAATAGCGATACCTATTGAAATCATGGCAGTTTTCTTAAATCCTCTGCCGAATAATATTGCAGTTATATTTGGTAGGACAATCAGTGCAGATATCAAGAGGACTCCTACTAGTCTAATAGATGTGACTACGGTTATTGCAGCGAGCACGATGAAGACGTAGTTAGCCAATTTTACATTAATTCCGCTTACCCCAGCTTGTTTCTCGTCAAAAGTAATGTACATCAATCTCCTATACATTATTGCTATAATTGCAAGAATCGCAATACTTAGAAATACAATGATAATAGTATCCTGAGTACTAATCAGCAGGATGCTTCCAAACAGAAAGCTGAAAAGGTCTAGAGAAAATCCCCCAGACAGACTTATCAGAACTATTCCAACAGCTAGTCCCGATGAAAGCAAAATTGCGACCGACGAATCTGGTGGGATCTTGATTGAATCAGTCATTTTTGTAATCCCTAATGCTGCAATTATAGTAAAGGCGTACGCAGTCCAAATTGGATATAAATTAAGGAATAGTCCGATAGACAACCCGCCAAACGCAACGTGAGACATCGCATCTCCAAATAGTGAATGTTTTCTAAGCACTAGAAATAGGCCAATTGCGGAACATATAGCAGCAACTGCAATGCCAGAGATTAATGCACGCTGCATAAATCCGAACTCTAAGATCTCCAAAATGGTCATGTCGTTAAACCTACTTCTATTTAGGTGGATGGAAGCTGCTGAGGATTGGATTTGGCGTTGAATTGATGGAGCCTTAAATGCGTCTGCATCGCAGATTCATAATAAGTCTTAAGCATGTTTTCATCACCAAAGAAATCTTTCGCTTCTCCATGAAAATGCATTTTTCTGTTGATGCACGCGACCTTATTGGCAAGCTTACTTACAGCATCTAGATCGTGTGAAGACAATATGATGGATATTTTTTCTTCTGCGTTTAGCTTCCGAATTAGTTCATAAAATCTATCCTGTGTTTCTTGGTCTATGCCGCTTGTGGGCTCATCTAATATTAGTAGCTTAGGATTATGTACCATGGCCTTAGCGATTAGGACTCTTTGTTGTTGTCCGCCGGATAGCTCATTAAATCTTTTGTTCTTCTTATCAGTTAATCCTACTATCTGCATTGCTTTAAGCACTTGGTCCTTTGCGTAGCTTCGACTGTACTTCTCGATTGAACCTAGCAATCCAAATGAAATAATCTCCTCTATGTTTGCTGGAAAGCTTTGTTCAATTGATGCATTTTGAGGTACGTATCCTACTTCGCTTAACAATGCTTTTCTATTTTTCAGAATCTCTTTTCCAAAAAGTTTAACAGTACCCCTATAGTCTGTCAGAATTCCGAGAATGCAATTAAAAAGAGTGGTTTTTCCTGCGCCATTGGGACCTATTATCCCCAGTAGATCTGCTTGTTCCATTCTAAATGAAATATCATCTAGTGTGAGAACTGAAGAATCGTACCAATAATATAAGTGGTCTATTTCTACTATTGGACTAGCCGAAGTTATGTTCAGCATTCTAAACCCACTTTCAAATTGGAAATATTTTGCTCCATCTTGTCAAGATATCCCATTCCTGAGTCCTCTTCGTCTTTTTCAATTCCTTCCAAAGGGCTCAATATGAGTACCTTACCATTAGGAATCTCTTGTGCAATCACTTCAGCGAATCTAGGGTCTACCAATTCCTCTGCATAAATAACTTTCAGCCCGAGATCATTTGCCAATCTGATAGCTTCCTCAATTCGCTGAGGTAGAACTTCTCCTTCTGGTGATACTCCTTGGACACTATGTTGAATTAGACCGTACCTTTTGGCAAAGTAGCCAAATGCGTCATGAAATGCAATAAAATCCTTCTTATCACAGGTCTGAAGTGCAGTTCTTATTTCGGAATCCAATGAATCTAGCTTATCTGTAAAATTCATCGCATTCTTCTGGTAATATAGTTTGTTATTAGGATCAACTTCTATTAACGCTTTTTCGATTTCCTGTACTTGGGCCTTTGCAAATACGGGATCCAGCCAAATATGTGGATTTCTTATTTGATTGCCTTGAGACAAATTAGAGAGAACACTTGTATCAACCAAATTATCATTGGTAACCTTGTCTATCCAGGAATCCTCGAATCCCAGACCATTAAAAAATAGTACATCTGCACTTTCTGCCTGTTGTAGCTGTTGGATCGTAGGTTCATAGTCGTGCGGCTCTACACCTGCTGGAATGAGAGTTATTATATTTGCTCTATCACCTCCTACTTGCTTCGCAAATTCATAAATGGGAAAGAATGAGGCAACCACGGTTATTTTTGGTAATTGTTGAGTTATCGGTTCCGATAAATTGGAACTTGAAATGGCCGGAGTTTTAGAGATATTGTTTTCAGGGGCCACTTCATTTCCAGAGGCTTGTATTATTGAATTGCACGGTGAAAGAATAAAGAAAACTGAGATAAGGATAATATAATAATAAATTGCCACAGATCAAAATATCGCTAATAATAATATAAGTGTTATTAATAATTTTAACATTCTCAAATAAATACTATTATTAACTGGCTTTGATAAAAAAAGTGGTAAGCTGTGAATTGCAGTTTACGCTTATCAAATCAAATCTAGGATATGAAATCTTGGTTGCAAATAGTACGCCAAACTTATTTTTGGCTGCGGTCTTAGAATAGGGGATCGAGCTTCTCCTCCCGAGAGCAAGTCATACACTCCTCTTGCTGAACAGTACTACCTGCAAAATTTGCGCCTAACAATGTTTCTGAATGCCTTTCCCTAATAGATACTAAAATTAATTGCTAGACATGATACGCCAAAAAATAAATCCCAGACAAGATATCCAATCACCCGTCACCCGATCGAGATCTCTTTGAAAAGACATTTCATTTTTCTACATAGCAATCAATTGAACATTATCCATCCTTTTATTTGCCTGAAATTTTTTTGTCATATCCCTCATAGGTTTCGCATCACCCCTTAACAAAAATATCTCCAGGCACCTATCTCTGTCAATTTTACTATGCAGATGTGTTGCTATCAGTTCATCGTAGGCATGTCTTAAATTGCTTATTTCGTCATCAGAAGCCTCGTTATGAATAACCAAAAGTATTGCGTGGATGTATCCCACCAGATCCTGTCGTGATCTTTCTTCAGATATCATTCCCCTGATGCCTGCTCTAACTATTTCTGAGCGGCCACTAAATCCAAGTGATTTTTGTAATTTGTCCATTTCATTCAGAATTTCATCGTTTAAGGATATACTAACAATTGTCATCCAGTATTAAAAATTATTAAGTTTCTAAACAATAAATATATTTGCATTAATAACTTCGATATGAAAGTGAAACATGCCGTAGTGAGTATATCGATAATTTGGCGAGAGGATCGTCAGAAGGTGGAGGCAAGAGAGGGAGCTTAATTGTTGACCCTCTGTGGAGTGTTTAATTGATCGGGCAGTGTCCAGTTATAGACTGATATGTGTGCTAGTAATGCAAAGATAAAAAGATCGCTATCTGCCAATAGTATTGTTGGACAGAACGGTCTACAAAAAAAGTATTGAAAACATCGTGAAATGATCGGTGTCTCATACAGCTAGCGCACAAAGCTCAGTTACTCTACGTACCCAATAAGGCAGTGTTGTAAATTAAAGTACTCTTTACCTTGAATCAAAGGCGTAAACTATAACTACAGGTATAGATTCACCTGTTGATTCTGGTTCTCCCCTGACAAGGAGTAAATTTCATCTGTTGAGCCAGATTGACACGCCAGACTATTGCCAAAGCTATCGGTGTCCTCCAAGATCTTAATGCATGCAGTGTATGAGCTTCCCGGCTTTAGAGCATCTTTAGGAACTAGCATACTAAACTGTATTACTCCATTACCGTCATCATGGGGATCCAACAAGGATATCGGATCAAAGGTGTTAGCGTAAGTTTTACCATCGATAGTAACTAATATCTGTGCAATTTTGGTAGAGTAGTCTATTCCTTTAATTTTGAATGAGACCTTTTCGTTGCTATCTTGTTGTGGTGATGTATCTTGGTTTATGACGGGTAGATTTTCTATAGTTGAATGGTTAGTGCTTGAATCCTGCGCTTTAACAGGAACAGGGACACAAACGCTAAGAGGACCGATCAAATACATAGCGCACATAGTAATTGCCATTAGAATTGATAAGACCTTGATCATAGATTATTATGAAAAGCTTAGCACATGTGGTATCTATAGGTAATGAAGGATTCGTATTAGAGATTTAGACATAAGAATACACAGTGTTGAAACTTGTTCTAATTAGGTTCATCTTTTTAAATTTCTAATACTCAAATGAAATTACTAAATTCTTGTCACTTAATTGGGCAGCTTTGAGTTTCATTCCCAAAGTAATGGCAGGCAACGGAATAACATTCACAACATGACCAATGTTCGTGGCCACTTTAATAGTAATCCGGTCTGAGGCGCGTT
>JAATVP010000021.1 GCA_014523625.1 Nitrososphaerales archaeon TH5896 | reverse complement strand
CAACCAAAAAGTCTACGTTCTTTGTAAAAGGAACCTTTAGTTTCAAAGTGACCCGAACTATCACTTTTGAATTCAAAAACTTTTTCATGATAGAAAATTTTACTTGGATCTTCGTCCCCAAACAGGATCTCAGCATTTTGCTTAAGCATCTCTATTCCTTTTAATTCTTTATTGTAAAGAGGGACCTCTTTAACTGGCAATGGGTAAAAATTAGATCTAGCTTCTTTCACTCTGGTCTGCTGAAGATCCGTCAAATTGGCCAAGAAACTATTCTCACTACTTGTTTGAGGCATGATCTTGTTGATAATAATCATGTCTACATTAATACCGTACAAATTAGCAGACATTAAAGTCCTTTTTGCATTTTCCATGCTAAAGCTGTCAGCGTTAGCCACTAACCTGAGACTAGTTACCTTTTGGTCTAGAATTAATTTTGAAAGTTCTTCCAATTTATGAAGCAAACCTACTTCAACCTTCATCAAGTCACTTGAGAGAGCAGGGCTTGAGAAGTAGGGCTGAAATAGTCGACCGAAGCCACTGACAAGACCTGCAAGGCCAGAGAGCCTCATGCTTAGGCTTCCTACAAGTTTTGGAAAATATAAAAATCGCAAGGCCTCACCTGACGCGGGCATGTCAAGAATTATCGCAGCATAATCCCCTGATCTTGCGGCCTCTTCGATTTTGAGCAAGCAGAGTAATTGTGTCATTCCAGGTAACATTGCCAACTCATACGAAATAGTATCTTCAATGCCTTTGGCCTGAAAATACGAAGTAAAGTAAGAAAACATTGTCCTAAAATTCGAATCCCTCTCTGCAACTGGATCCACTTGAGCAGCGTACAGGTCAGCAGAGATTCTTGTAGGCGTTCCTCCTATTTCGTCCTTCATCAATGCATCACCCAATGTATGAGCTGGATCAGCGGAAACAAGAAGTGTTCTGGATTTCAGACCAGACAACTTCAACGCAGTTGAACATGCACTTACGGTTTTTCCTGTCCCGCCTTTACCTGTATAGATGATCAGTCGCAATACATCGCATAGTAAGTAGCGGTATTAAGACTTATGGACATTGATCGATATTTTCATTTTTTTAAGTTTTGTTTTGCTGATTTGAAGCTATTTGCTATGTATTCAATATCTTCCGCAGAAAGAAGCGGGTGCACAGGTAGAGAAAGTACGTGTCTGCTTGCCCATTCTGTAGTCTTCAGATTATTGGGCATTTCTCGGCTCTGATTTGGCAGTCGAGATTGTACAAGTTCTCTGTAGTACGGAGTCAAATGAACAGGCGGATCGTAATATACAGCTACTCCAATCTTTGCGCTATTTACCATTTCATCCTTCATTAGATCTCGGTAACCAGGATGGCCCGGAAGATCAGGAGTGTTAATTTTGTCTTCGGTCTGCCTACTGTCGAGTGCAACCGTATAAAGATACCAATTAAATTTCTTGTGACCGTCATCCGGTTCGGTTGGCGTTGTTAATCCATCACCATCAGAATGTGAAAGTAGGTCGGTTAATAATTTTGCATTGTTTCTTCTTTTTTCTAGCATTTCGTCAAGTTTTTTCATTTGACCCATCGCTATCGCAGCGCATATTTCAGGAAGTCGTAAATTGAGACCAAATACTCTAGTGTCATAGCCTTCAACCATTCCATGGTTGCGTATCATTCTTAACTGATCAGCCAGAAGATCGTCATCCGTTGCAATCGCACCACCTTCTCCTGATGTGAGCACTTTGCTGGCATACATACTAAAACATCCCATTGAACCGATAGTTCCAGTCTGTCTCTTTCTATACACAGAACCCAATGATTGGCATGCGTCTTCTATTATTTCGAGTGAATTACTATTTGCTAACTCAGCTATTTCATCCAAATCCGCAGGATGGCCGTAAAGGTGAACAGGCATAATAGCTCTAGTTCTTTTTGTAATCTTCTTAGCAAGATCTTTAATGTCTATAGTGTAGTCAGCATTATTTATGTCGACGAATACTGGCGTACCTCCAGCAGCAACTACAGAATTAGCTGATGCTACAAAAGTAAATGAAGGTAAAAGTACTTCGTCGCCTTCTTTCAATCCTAATGCTAACAACGCAGCTATCAAAGCAGATGTTCCAGAGTTCACTGCAATCACATGCTTAATGCTTAAATAGCGCCTAAGAAGAGATTCGAATTCCTGTACTCTCTTCCCTCCCTCCAATGCGGGAGATGTAAGTATACCTTCGTCTAGCACCATTAACATTTCTTTTTTTTCCTCATCGTTAAGCCAAGGTCTGTTTATGGGAATCATTTTAGAATTAGATCAGCGAGAAGACCTAATTAAGGATATCAAATCCATCGACATTATTACATGTTTCATCTAAAATCATCCCTTTAAAATAATAACACGTTAAAATACTGCTGCCACGCAAGCTCATTATGAATTTTGGTGAATGACTCCTCTGAATTGTTATTTTAATAAAATATGAATACTATGTATTCAATTGTGTGAAGCCTGAAGAGGAAACAAAAAGTTAATACAGTTTGGAATCCAGATAATTTGTGTGACTTTGTTGAAAGCAAAGTGTCCAAAGTGTAGAAATGAAGCAGTAGTCGATGAAGATATGACAAAGGTTGACTGTAGCCATTGTGGGTTTAGCTCTTCATACGATTCGTACTTGGAGACTATGAAGGGGGTAGCGCAGAACATGTCAGATGATTTTCAGGCTAATTTGAACAAAAGTGGATTCTAGACATCGAATAATTGCAAATTGAACCTGATCTTGGTTGGGGTGACCAAATGTCTTTGATGAACGAAGTTTGTATTACTAAGAATGGATTGGAGACCATCCAAAAGTTAATTAAAGCCCCAACTGCTGCATGATCAAAGTAGTAGTGTATTGGCGCAATTCAAGGTTGTCATCTCAGATAGTACTGGAAAAAGTGTTAGTCAAGAATTAAAGGACAAAGTAGCAAATCCCCTCCTTGGGTTAAAAATAGGTGATGTCATCGACTCAAATGTCGTTGGTATTGATGGTAAAATGCAGATAACTGGCGGCAGTGACAAATCAGGTACACCAATGAGGCCAGATCTTCATGGAGGGGTAAAAAAGTATATCTTGCTTGCACGAGGAATAGGAATGCGCAACCGTAATCCCGGAGTTAGGATTAGAAAGCTAATTAGAGGCAATATGGTTACTGAGGAAATCTATCAGCTGAACTGTAAACTACTTGAAGGAAAATTACCTGAAAAATCGGCAACTGAACAGTCTGCTGAGGAAGAAACTAAATCTTGATAGTGTAGACTTTAGACATATAATCATATCTTGTAAATTTACAAACTGTGAATCAATTCATTCTGTAAAGGTAGCACACTTGCCTAGAAATCTGATAAGCCGATAGGATGAAAAAAGGCCTACCCGGGCCTTTGAGCGGATTCGAAATTATGTTACGGATCTCTTCTTTATTCAAAATAGTCGGTGATTACCTTAATATTCCCAGTAAATTCACGAAGATCATTGCATTGGAAAGAGAGTTTGCCTGACTGGTATGTAAAAGAATATGGTTACCAACCCAATATCAATATTGGGACGTCAGGCCATGTCGATCATGGTAAAACTACACTAGTTGAAGCGATTACAGGTGTATGGACTAGTGCCCACAGTGAAGAATTAAGGAGAGGTATCACTATCAAGGTTGGCTACGCAGATGCAGCCTTTTACAAGTGCCCCGATTGTCCAGCACCAGGATGCTATTCTTCTAATCCTACGTGCGTGAATTGTAGTAAACCAGGAGAGCTTTTACGCGTAGTCAGTTTTGTAGATTCACCAGGTCATGAAAGTTTGATGGCGAATATGCTTTCGGGTTCAGCTTTGATGGATGGAGCAATACTTGTTATCGCAGCCAACGAAAAAGTCCCGCAACCTCAAACCAGAGAACACCTCTTGGCATTGCAAGTATTGGGGATAAAAGAAATAGTGATCGTTCAGAACAAAGTAGATTTGATTGAATATGAGAGCGCTCTGGAGAATTATGATCAGATCAAATCCTTCGTCAGTGGTAGCACTGCAGAGGAGGCTCCTATCGTTCCTGTATCAGCTCAACACAAGGTAAACGTAGATGCTCTTATCGAAGCTATAGAAAACAAACTCAAGAATCCGATCCGTAATAAGGCTGCGAAACCCATAATGCATGTATTGCGATCTTTTGATGTGAACAAGCCTGGAATTCAAGTCCAGAGGGTCAGAGGTGGTGTAATAGGAGGAGCTCTAGTTCAAGGAGAATTTTCGATAGGAGATGAGATCGAAATTAGGCCTGGCTTCTTCGATGAGAAGAAGAGTAGATATGAACCTATTACTTCAGCCATCTCAACATTAGGAACAGGTGCGGGTTTAGTTGAATCCGTTAGGCCTGGTGGCCTAGTTGCAATTGGAACCAAATTGGATCCTACCTTCATAAAGAGCGATTCACTCATTGGTTCAGTAGTAGGAAAGCCATCCTCTCTGCCTGATAATGTAGATAGCATAAGTATCGAAGTTTATCTTTTTGATACTGCAGTAGGAACTCAAGAACTAGTAAGGGTAGATCCTATTCGAATCAAAGAACCTCTCAGATTGAATATAGGAACTGCGGCCACATTAGGGACAGTTACAAATGTTAAAGACTCCACAAAAATCGAGATTAAACTGAAGAAGCCAATCTGCTTGTTACCAAATAGTAGAGTAGCCATCAGCAGAAGGATCTCTGATAGATGGAGATTAATAGGTTCAGGGATGGCAGTGTGACAAACAACATTCATAGCATCCATCATTTATTTGAATATCCTAATCACCTCTACCGATCTCAAAACTGATAACCCTTTGATTCAATAATTCACTTAGTACTTTCCTTAACTTTTATTATAATGCCATTTTACGGGGACCGTTGACTAAGACCGCCTTGAGAAGGTACACTCTTGTTATCGTTGTCGTTGCGTGTGGTATTTTCATCGGGATTAGGAATCGGGATAATCGTCTCGGAAGGGACCAGATATATTGTGACTACACTGATAAGTATTATTATTATGGCAGCAATTATGAGAAGGCGTCTATTATCCATCCGATCGTTTGTTATAAGTAGAGGAAGGTTTTTAATGTAATGATTAGGATCATCATAAACCACAATGATAGTAGACGACATTATGATAAAGGATGTAGTTTCCTTAACTCCTGAAGATTCTGTTTCAAAAGCACTTAGCCTAATGCATTCACACAGATTAAATCAGATTCCCATTGTGAACGATACCAGTGACTATTTGGGGATGGTATTCGCAAAGGAATTTCTTTCAGTTAATGCTTCCCCTGAATCGAAGCTTAAGGGTTTCGTATCGAAAACCCCAACCCTAAGTCGTGAGGTTACGGTAGAGCGAGCGATAGAGATGATCCTAAATACAGGAAATCGCGCGTTTCCAGTCATTGAGAATCGTTCTAAACTTGTAGGAATAGTAAGTGAGATGGACATAGTAGTGAACGCCAGGTTTGGTCATTCAACAGCGGATTCAGTTATGAGTGGTGCTATAGTACAAGAGGGTGAAGATACCCTTGGGAACGCTCTCTCAAAGTTGAGGAGGTACAACATATCACGTTTGCCAGTTATAAGCAGGGACGGTGTTTTGACAGGAATCATAAATGTATTGGATATTGCACACGTCATATCCAAACCCAGAGAGAGAGCGAGTAAGTCTCCTGGAGTAGGTACAATGGCAGTAGTACGAATCGTAAAAGTGAAGGATATCATGAGAAATGCTTACTCTGTAGAACAGGGCTCAAAAATAGATGAATTAACTGACGACTTAAAGGATCACGAAGAAGTTGTTGTGGTAGGAAATAACCGTCCAATTGGTGTGATCACACCAAAAGATGTACTCGAATTATTACTTCCGAAGCACGGAGGTCCTACTTTTATACACATTTCAGATCCTGAAAGTGAGGATGACAAACATGAAATCGAAAGAATTATGACAAAATTCCTGAAAAAGATTGAAGGTAGATTGGAAAATGTTCAGTTGGTCACCATTTACGTAGACAAACACAAGACAAGAAAATACTCTATTAGAGCAAGAGTAATGACAAACCACAGCATTATAGATGCTAAGGCAGTGGCATACGATCCCATATCAGCATCGAAGGAAATTGTCTCGAAGTTGGAAAGAAGAATAAAATCAGCACACAGCGCAAAGCTGCCAAAGAAACACCGTCGAGGAACTATTAGAAAGGAAGAATTCTAGAAAAAGGGCGCAGATGAGGAGATTCGAACTCCTGATCACCCGAAGGCGAATCGGCTATCTTTTAAGTTGATTCACTCAAGGCCGACGCATTATTTTGTTCTCGTTTAGAGAAGACCACTCTGCCACATCTGCTCGTTCCTTTACGATGCATTCGAGCTTTTTATAGTTAGTGTTTCCCTCTTATATCTAAGAAGAAATTGAAAATCTATTTCATTGACGCGAAATTCGGTTATCTTTATCTAGCTTAGGAATTCTGCAGACACTTTCTCCGGTGGGTATCTGAAAGTTTAAAATGAACGCCAGACCACCACACAAAATTGCACTGGAAAAATGAAGATCTCGTTTTGTTTTGTTTATGCATATGTGAAGGTCGTAACCATCAATATTTCTTTGGGATGTTTCTTAGAAATCTCCGAACCTATAGATAACAAACTAGTAATTAGAATACGTGACAACATAAAGTAGCTCAACTTGCCCACTATGTTATTGTTCTAAAGTCTGGAAGAACTCTTCCAGCTTCTGTTTCAAGACCGGCAACTTCTAATTGAGAAAAAATTATTTGAGGAACAAAATCGTCACAAAATATCATCGGTATAACTTTGTTCAAAGAAATATTTGAAGTAATTAAATTAAAATGATATATGCCAAGACCCCCCCCGCTGAGAAAGTACTAAACAAAAAGGATCAACTGCAATGAAGTAATACAAAAAGATTAGGAGAGATTCCTTAGTAACCTCATAGAACTGCCGTGATCAGATAACTATAAAATGATCACTTCTTTGAGGATCGGGTTGATTTTTTCTCTCCTTTCTTTGCAGACTTTGCTTTTTTCTTAGCAGCCATTTTCAATCATATGAAATAGATTGATACTATATAAGTTTTTTAAAACAGTCTACTTAGGATGCTAGATTAATGAATGAAACTCTTCAATCTTTGGATAGAATTTCTACTTTACAAACATTAACAAGATTTTTGAATTTCTTAGCGTCTTCCTCTGTACCGACAACGGCATTGTAATGCATAGGTATTACGACTTTTTTGGGCCGAATTAGTTCGTCGACAGCATTAGCAGCCTCTTCCGCGGTCATCACATAAGTACCCGAGACAGGAACAAGTGCGATATCTGGATCCACAGATTTCATTTCTGGGATCAAATCTGTATCACCAGCATGATATATCCTCTTTTCATTTATCTTTATAATAAATCCTACCTTTCCATCAGACTTGGGATGAAATTTCTTATTGATATTGTATGCAGGAACTGCTTCTATTGTAAGACCCTTAATGATACTTTTTTCGCCAGGCTTTATCCCACTAATCTCTTTCACTTTCAGTCCAGCTAATTTTTCAACACACTCGGTGGCTGATAATATACTTGTATTGTTGTTAATTATTTGTTTCAGATCATCCATGCTTAAATGATCGAAATGATCATGGGTTAGCAAAACTACATCTGCGTCATTCTGTTTCTGGTACTTGGAGGCTAGTTGATAGGGATCGATATAAATCGTCACTTGGTTGTTTTGGCTGTTTGTTCCTCTTATCCTAAACCCATCATGGCCCGTCCATGTGATCTGGATATCCTCGTGTTCGTACAATATGAGGATAATCTCATCTATTGAATTTAAGTTTGTTCCTGAACTCGTTCAAGAAGTTAAAGTGCAAACGTACCTATGCTGGATTCAAGGTGTTTCATAATTTGAGGTTGTATACAAATTCTACTTTCCCGTTCTTTTGCAAATCTCGGGTAAAGAAAACCTTCTAGAATTGTCGAGCTTCCACCGAGATAAGTCAAGTCATAATTGTTGCCGTCCAATCCCTGATTCTATGGTGAAATTTGAAGAAGATTAAATCTTCGATAAAGGTATATTTGCAACAATTGTTTCGTGCTTTATGTTGGCATGATTAATACCTAAGGCTGCTTGGCATTCCATGATCTAACTCGATACAATGACCATGCTTCAATCATTATCTTCAGGATACTAGTCTCAGAAGGACAAAGGAAATCATTAACTTTATTCTACTCAATTTGGGCAATTCTAGGCACTAAAACTGTCTAACCGCCGATCCCTTTAAAAAATGAGCAATCTATGAAATCAAGAATTGAATTGACAGGATATAAATCTCAGTTAATTCAATTGAGAACCAAAAGCGGGAGTTGCCAAGCATGGCCAAAGGCGTGAGACCGTTGGCACGACGCTCAGATCCATGCGGCGGGGAAACCTCATCCCTAAGGGGTCCGTGGGTTCAAATCCCACCTCCCGCACCTCACCTGAAAAGATAACTAATTCTTGACACATGGACTTAGTTTGCAAAAATTATAGTACGACACATTTCATTGTAAGCTATAAGAATAACTACTGATAGGAACCGAAGAAATAGTCAAAGATGGGAAGAGTGATCATTTTTTCTGCAATGACATGTCTTCAGCCTTTTTCGAGTGTACTTATTCTGTCTGAGCAAACAATTGTAGAAGCTAAACACAAAATGAAGACATATAATACAGGATAGATATTCATATTTCGAATCAAGATGAGTTACTCCTCTTATTTTCACAAAGCGATGCAGCTCTTATTTGCAAGATAGCGCACCTTACGCACTTCGATCCCATGATAGAATTGAAAAATGGTGTCATCAATAAAAAATGATCCGCAATAACATTATTGCTATTATTGCTATATCTTTCATTACTGTAGGAGGTTTATGGGGTATCGGAAATCTAGTGAATCCACCGCAACCCTCATCCCTTGACCGAAGAGAAGGTATTTTGCTTGTCGCCAAGGATAACCTGTTCAACGAAACCAATCCTACAATATACGCCAAGATCGATGAGCCCAACAAATTGACCATTGTGAACAAAGATTTGGTAAGGCATGATTTTATTGTAGACGAATTGAATATCAATACAGCTATTCTATCGCCAGAACAGGATTTTGTTACGGCAATCGCTTCAGAAAAAGCTGGAGAATTTGAATATTACTGCTCACTTCATCCTGCCACTATGAGAGGAAACATTGTAGTGAGAGAAAATTAACTACCCTTTTGATACAAGATTTTGTTCTCTCTCCTAATGCTGGATATCCTAGTCAAGGGAATTAGCTCAAAATTTTCAGATACTCTGACAAATTCCAATAGAGGGAGATCCATGATTGAATTGAAGTCTCGATAACTCACAATATAGAGATTGGGATCATCTGCATATATCGCTTTACTAAATATTTCGCGTAGTCTTCCCTTTCTCCTACTCAATAGGATTCAAAACGTTGCTCAAATATATCACTATTGTCTTACGCACAAGACAATGAAGTAGAAATATGGGAAGAAAGATTGGCGATTTAATAAGTATTTAATCTCTATTTATTATTCCTATAGCATTCACAAACGGCCTTAGAGCGAAGAAACTGCTAGGGGAACCTGATTTTACATATTTGGGTTCCTCATACATTTCTATTTTGGAATTTTCTGATGTAAGGGAGTAAGGTAACACGACTACAAGTCAAAAGGATTCTTAAGTAATACTATATATACACTTGATTTTATTATCCGTTGACAATGTTAGGAGATATAATCTATGAAACGAAGGTAGGAAAATTAATAGGCACTAGGCTAATATCTGTCGAGGAAGGAATACCTAAAATCGAGGTTACTATATCTCAAGACTGTACATTAAGTACAGGCAAGGACGTGTCGAGCCTTGTAACGTTTTGGAGCGAACCGCAAAGGGACGGTTCAATTTATGCGCAGGGACAAGGTGTGTTGATGTTGAAGGATGATAGAGCCGCAACTGCTACATGGATCGGAAAGGGGATTGCTCACCATCACGATCAAGTTAGGAGGGATGTAGGTTCTGTCTTCTTTAGATCTTCCAACAACAACGATAAGCTAGCGTTTCTTAATAATATGGTAGGGGTATTTGAATACGAAATACTCGAAGAAGGAAC
>JAATVP010000221.1 GCA_014523625.1 Nitrososphaerales archaeon TH5896 | reverse complement strand
TGTATAGTATTGTGAGAAAATCCTAATGATAAGTATTTGTTCAACGTTAACGACATGTCCAACCAATAGCAAGGTCAGCAACACAGGAAAGAAAGAAGTCTTCCAGGAATGAAGTGGATGAAGTGCGATATACCCATAATGTGTCCTTGCAACAAGACAATGAGCTCTATACTGTAACTTTCTCCTGCAAGTCAGAATACGTAACACCCAAATTAAGAATAAAAAATCTATGTTGCATCAATAGTACCCTAGTTCTAACTTTATGTATCCCATATTGTCGAATAAGTTGTACACAGAACATTTCCGTTCAGATAGATGCTATAAATATTGAGAGCACTTCCATGTGATTGTATTAAAAGATGAGATGATAAAGAGAAATGCTTTAACACTTATCGAAACTGAAGCCTCTGAATAATTTAGGATTTTAGATGCACATGATGAATGTTACGATACTACCATCCATAGATTAATACAGGGTTACAAGGAGGTTTAGAAGGAGGAAAGATAATGAAATGGAATGGAGAGAAATAGACACTATGTTGGTATCAAAATGTATCCAATTCGTTGAAAAGGAGATGAGTGACGGAAAATTGGAAGCATCTCACTTCGTACCCGTCCCTGAATTAAAGGAATCGCAGGCCTTTGCATTCTACAAGGCATGGAGAGTACACCTTGTAGACAGAATGATAGAGGAATCCGATAAGAACCTCTCGAAAAAATTCACCTCTAATCCGACGAAAGAATTGGAAGATGATATTAGGTATTTCAAGAAGTTACAAGAGAAGGAGCGGGCAGCAAGAACTGATTATGATGACTATTAGAGTCCCAAGAACTGATTATGATGACTATTAGAGTCCCAATAGCTGTTGAGAACACCAGATCCAGATGGCATGAGCTATCGGTAAAGCAGGCTTTAAGAATGGTGGAGGCATGACCAGATTGCCGAATACTTACCTGGGATGTCAAGAGCGATAATTGCAACAATTGAACTTGTATTCGAAATGAGGCCTGTTTAATAGAACTCAGTTTCACCAAAAGAACATGGACAGGTATGAACGTCAGGCTGTATCTGTCGGGAAGGAATTCCATTAGCTTCTGCAGGCTCTCAGTTTTGGAAAATGGTACAAAATGACTTGATACTTGACCGACAGGAAAAGAGAAATTGCAGATATAAATCAGCTATTCTATCTACGTTAGCAAAAAAACTTAGAGCTAAGGAGGGGAACTACTAGGTAGTGCATGGCTGGTAAATGCTATTAAGTGCCATCTATTAAAAGTCACTAGGATCTGTTTGAACAAAGTTGAATGATGTCTGAACCAACCAAACAAGATGTAACATGACTCCTCGATCCTAGTTTGAGACATTAACTTATAATTTTGCTAAACAAAGAATCTTTTCATTATCTGTGGCATATTAAGCCTAGCTACATCCTTGTCACTCAAAACTTCTGGATGCTTGGTCCGCAGATGTCGCAATGCAAACCTTACTTGATCGTTGCACAATTTGCAGCGTGCCTTTGCAAACATACACTACATAAATATCATACGCATACAGATAACTTTTACCTATCTCCAACCATTCACCTTAGTACGGGCCGAAATTAAATAATACGATCGATCTTCTATTACCTTGAGATGAATGACATTTATATCGGGATGTCTGGAGTTGTTTTTTCGTGAAAAATTCACAACATAAATGTTTGGTTCCCCCTTCCTTGTGGACTTAAAGGCAATTTTTACTCACTAAGAGAATTTATAGGAATGATTCGGTTCGCGAGCCGAACTGATACTACACAGATTATGAACAATCATCCTTACCAATTCTTGGAATCATATATTAGAAAATGAATAACCTAAAAGAAAATTAACACTAAATCAATAAAATCGTTTTTTTCTAATTCTCGCTCGTGTCAAATTTATAAGCATTCCAAATAGCAATAGTAATTGAAGTAAAACTATGCTTAAACCAAATAGAGTACTTCATATCAACAATATTATTGTCGAGATTGTCGTCGTAATTAGCACATGTATTCTTGCTATGGTATTGGGTAATTTCGACACAAAAGCAGAATTGTTTCCGACAGCACACGCTGAGCAAGGATTGAGAATTGAGTATAGCATTTAGGCAATGTCAGTTTAATAATTGTACATACTTTGTTTTAATTTCAGTGTGGGATTATAAGACTATAATGGGACCTATACCTAGTGCACTGGTCAAGTTTAAAACACCCTTAATTGGCACAATAACAAATACCACAGATCTAGGTGGAAAAACAGTGATATCGCTGTCATTGGAGAAAAAGCAGCAACATGAGAGCTGTATAACGGCATTAATTTCCCAGGGCTACTCAATAGAAGCGACAACCAAAGGATTCATTGGACAGGGTATTGGTGCAATCTCTTATGTTGTGCTATCAAGTATACATAAGAGGTCACCCTCGAAGATGAAAAGGGGGGGTTCTTGCAATCTTAGCTGGCGCAGGTCGCGAGAGAACTCTCACAGAATACCTTGGTAGGTCCATTTCTTGAAATAAAACCAGCTTTACGGAAGATGATATGAAATCCTAAATTCGAAGGTTCCCTTGGTTCCTATGCATGAAAAATCATCTTAAATGCTTTGTGTTCCAATGATGAACGAACTCGTTGACGTCATCCTCCAGTCTTGTCCTGGATCTAAGAATAAAAGATTTACCAAAACTCCATCCCAATCGATCGCATTCTTTGCAAGTCTGTTCGTATGAAGAGGTGTAACCATGTGCTTCACCTATGATACATTTAGAAGGAGAATCCAATTCAAAATACCATTTAAACCAGATTGGAGATAATGGGACGGGAAGAGGTCTCTCTTTCCCAAATAGCCTTTCGTACCATTGTGGTGAGATATCTTTTAGTGTGAGGGATTTTTCAGGTTCTGCCTGATTTATGGCTTTTTTAACTTCTCGCTGGACCGTCGTATTTACTATCATAGTCTAGATATACGCCCGGTCGTAGATGAATCTTTCTTCAGCCAACATCAAATTCTGGCCTTTGCCGGAGTAGACGTTTTAGAAAGGAATTATTTACAGTTCAAATCAACTAAGGCAATCCGCATGCAATTCACAATCAAAGTCTTAGCATGTCGTCAACGCGTTGCAATAACTTTGTAAGGTCTACTGGCTTTTGCAAATAATACCGCTTGCCTGACATCGGAGATACGCTACTCTTGAATTTTGCATACATGGAGAATTCGTTAACAGCTGTCAGAAATAATACTTTGATAGAACTATCCTGTTCTAATAATTTCATATACAATTCAAATCCATTAATGCCTGGCATTCTAATGTCCAAGATAATTAACTCATACTTTTCAGGTCTAAACATTTCGAAGGCAACAGAAGGATTTGTGAAGGCATCTACCGAAAACCCAGCCTCATTCAAGATTGTCTTTAAGGTGAATACTATGTCTTGTTCATCATCTACCACCAGGATTTTGTGTGAATGACTTGATTTGGTCAACCCACTAGTTCTAGTGTCATTAATAAACAAGCGACCTTCTTCTGCTCGTGTGGGAGTATCTATACCTTGATCTAAGCTCAAGTGCACTGTATTAATAGTGGTTTCATACTTAAAATGATTTTTGCAATAAGGCCTCTTAATTATTATGTCATGAAAATTATTACAATGAATTTGCTTGTGGCATCGAATACTTTCAAATGCAGTGTAAATACGCCTCCGATAGCAATTAAATGCCTAGGCAACTATTTAAAACCCGTGCTTGATGAATAATACTGAGTTTGACGTCGGGCAAATATTTCAACAAGGGCGTGAAGGCATTAGACGCTCCTCATATCGGACACGTTGTTCGTGAGACACCGGATACGATAGTAGTATTTGGCGGGAAACAAGAGAGATATGATATACCGATCAGAGAAATAGAACAGGTGGGTGCAAACGTTCTTATCGGTCTCCCATTTGCTGATATAATTAAAAAATATACCGTTAGCCGGAAGGTACCCTTACCTACCAGCAGAAAGGACCCATGGCCACATGACGATAAAGTTGTTGATTTAGCAACATATGAGGGAAAATATCCAACGTCCTTGTTCAATAAAGGAGTCAGAGCAAATAATGAAGATGATGTGGGACATGTAATGAAAGAAACAAACGACAAAATTGTCGTTTTTGGATATTCAAATAGGAGATTTGATATACCAAAGTCCCATATTATAGCGGTTGGTAGAAACGTGATTTTGGACATAAATTTTCCTGACATATTCAAGTATGAGCTAGACAGGAATGCTCCTCTGCCTTCAGGAGAACCAGTGAATAAATTGATTGATGAGGCATTCCCATAGGATTCATAGGACTTGAATAGTTGACATAGCCTGTTCACCTAAGAATACTATTAGTGTGGATATCACCAAAATACCTTGACTTGAATTTCAACCCTGGTTATTCCATATTGGCAAGTTTGAGCGAAGAGAAATCTGGCTGACATTTGTTTAGATTGAAAGTGTTGCAGCAAAATCACTATTTTCACAAACCAGGCCAACAGTACTCATAAAATAATCGATGAACATGTACAGTGTATCTTTTCATCTGAAAACATGCGCTTTTTGCCCTAACTGCCATCACAAGAGAGATTCTTCGTGAATTGAGCTACTCTATAACTTGTAACGATAAGCTCAAACTTCGACTCAGTTGATCTGCCCTAGAGGTAAACGGATAATATTGCATACGAATTTTGGGAATCAGTCGTTTTGTTAAAAGATTGTTGCAGAATTGTAAGCAAGACGTTAACCCAAGCAATAAGCATCGCTTCAATTACGCTAGATTCTTTTTTTTCTAACACGCTAATGCTATTTAGTCGAATTGAGCACAAAATACTTGAAATGACTATTAAATTTCTTTCTGTCCGGAGAGATGCGAACCCTCCAGGCAT
>JAATVP010000220.1 GCA_014523625.1 Nitrososphaerales archaeon TH5896 | reverse complement strand
TATCAGCTTTCTTTATTGCGGCTATCTTTTCTGCACGCTGTATTGCTTTCTGACTAATATCATATCCGTATACATCAAATCCTTTCTCCTTCACATATTTTGCTACAGGAAGGCCAAGCTGGCCTAATCCAATTATAAGAACCTTCTCGAAGCGAGAATAATTATCAGTTCTCAAATAGCTTGACTGTGACCCCCTATTAATGATTTCAAAGTCCTCTTTAGGCAAAATGAACCCACAAGAATTATTATCTAACAACCGAGCAATTTATGGTTTTATTGTTTAATATACAATAAGATAGTGAAAACTAGTAATATTTTAGAGGGGATAGGTACAGTGGTTTGTTATGATTAACATTATTCGCACTCAAATTTAATGAATGATCTCTCCTTAGGAAACCAAGAATATTCGAAATAATCCAAATGTTGGTACTACTTTGAACGGCCGCGAATTGGGTTAGCCTCCTTTTTCCGATCCCGTAGAAGGCCGGTCCCATTTACAATGCTTACAATAAGATAGTTAAAATATGATGAGAATTTCGTTACTCATGTGGATTATGGAGAATCGAGCTGAACCAGTCACTAGGTATAAAGTTAACCAGCTAATCGATACCGGTATGAGCATTACCCTAAGTCTCACGGAGGATGTAGAGCTGGAGAAAGTGTCCCAGCAACAGCTAATACTAGATTCAATTGACAATCTTGTATCAGACAAGGATGTAAAGCAGCAGGTAAAGCCGTTCTTGGAAGCTATTCTTAGAGCTCAACCGCAAACCGTCATTAACACATACTCTCAGACAACTATACAGATCACAATGCCCAAAAGGAGGTTCCAGAAGATTGGAATTCCGCAGGTCGGAGATACTCTGGCAATTGACATAAGGAAAGAATAGCGAGTTTTTTCAACACGCTACTATTCAAGCATTAAGTTGAACTGACACAGTATCATTATTCCTAAACCTAGAAGCATCCCGATATCCAGAGATTAGAATAAATAGAGTTAAGAGTCGAATAAGCCCATGCAGTGTGCAGTATATGATACATACGTTAGAAAGAAAGATGGAAACGTTATGCATTTTGATGTAGTCGTGGAGGCCAAAACTCCGCATGAAAAAGCTATCGAATATGGCAAGAAGTACCTGGAAAGTGTAGGTGAGGGAAAACAACAAATGACTCAGGAGGAATGTCAATTCTGTCACATACAACAAGCTCCACCTAGGATAGAGAGCGATATTCAAAATAACGGGTATTATATCCAAAAAATGGAAGGTTGTCCTGCATGATCGAGTGAATCCTTCTAGAAACACTACCCAAGAGCTCAAAATATGTGCCGAGCAGGCTTAAATCTTTTCATTATCCCGACATCTATCGAGAGATAATTATCATTGGAACTTACAAAGTCCGAAGAAAAAATTCTTGATGGAAGCAAGGGAGAGATAAATGCTGCTGCATATAGGGTTCTACTGGCGATAGGACGGGCAACCGAAGCCGAAAAACTGGTTCCAATTCAATGGGCTCACGTTTCTGGTGTAAATTATAATACTATCGGCGATGCAGGAGTGGATTTCTTACGGGAAGTGGCAAAAGGCGTACATTTCAAAGTAAGGACGACGATCAATCCTATGGGCTATGATAGAAGTAAACCAAATGCACTATCTGAAAATTTTTTGTCTAAGCAAATGCAAATTGTGAAAAGCTATAAACAAATGGGAGCCATTCAATCCTTTTCCTGTACTCCGTATGAAATTTTCCGACTTCCAAGAAAAGGTACCTCTGTGAGTTTCGCTGAAAGCAGCGCCGCTGTCTTTTCCAATTCTTTTTTGGGTTTAATGACAAATAAGGAGAGCGCTCTTAGTGCACTTGCAAGCGCCATAACAGGAAAATCCCCGTATTCTGATCTTCGAATAGAGGAATCTCGAACTCCTAAGGTGGCCCTAAAATGCAAGGGTATAACTATGAACTCTGAAACGGATTACGGCCTACTAGGCTACCTGGCTGGAAAAATCTCAAAAGATAGTTGTATTGCCTTTTCAGAATTGAAAAGCGAAATGGACATGATGCCCGCAAAAGCAATCTCATCAGGATTGGGAACCTCAGGATCCTGCGGAATGTTTACGTCCGACAACATGCCAGAAAGAGAATCCATTGCAATAGACGAGGAAGAAATGTCCAAAGCCAAAGACGAGTTGAATACCGATGAGGATGGCGACCTTATTTTGTTCGGTAGTCCACAGCTTGGATTAAGTGAGTTAGCGTATCTCCATGATCTTATTGCGGGACGAAAATTTGATAGGAGGTGCATTATTTTTTGTTCAAGATACGTCCATGATCAGGCTAGAAAAATCGGGCTAGCTTCAAAAGTAGAGTCGTCAGGGGCAGAATTCATGTGCGACTCTTGCATGTGTCTTTCACCATTAATAACCAGGGACAACACTGATTCAATCATAACCAATAGTGTAAAGGGAGCGTATTATATGAAAAGCTCTAATCGTGTTGGCGTAGCATTAAAGGATATGAAAACCATTGTTAAAACTTATAGTGAATAAGCTATGTATGTTGTTGAGTGCAAGTGCATTGTAAAGGGATACGCTGAAGGGGAACCTATAATATCGGATACACCAATAAATTTTCTTACGATGATTGACGCTGAAAATGGCGAGATCAAGGATCCAAATCATAACCTCTATGGCAAGACATTGAGGGGCAAGATATTTGTTTTCCCAAATTCAGTAGGTAGCAGCGTAGGAGCCTACATGCTATACAGCTTGAAAAAAAAAGCCTGTGGCCCATTGGCGATTATATGTTCCAACAGGATGGACATAACGACGGCTTCTGGTTGTGCCATATCAAATATCCCTGCCGTCCACCTGAAACATAATACTTTACCACAGGTTATAAGGAACAGCCGGGCATTGACCGTTGATGGTGAAGGAGAGCAAATCCTGATCTACCAAAATTGATTGCTAACAATAATGTTTTTCAATTTTGAGTACATATGCCGAATAATTTATAATAATGAATTATCTTTTTTTTGACTGAAAGTATCATAGTCAGTACATAATCCTTTTATTGGTGTGTAGGGGTATCAGTAGCTGATTGGCTAGGTTTTGTCCTGAATGCGGTGGTGATATGAAATTTGACAGTCCTAGTAAGAATTTTGTCTGTAAAGGGTGTGGCTTGTTTGTTTCCAGTGAAAAATTAGACGAACTAAGAGACAAAGCGGCTGAAAAATATTATGAGACTGGAGATGGTAGAAAACGAGTCCACAACGACTACCTTGATTGGTGGCAAAGCTCAAAGAAAGATAAACAAAAATAATAAAGAATAGCAGGGATTAGGATCTTTGGTTCGTAGCCCGAGCAAATCTAAAACATCTATGATGCTTGCATTGTGTACCGATGGCTGGGATTGCCGTGACTTGAATGTTTGATCTTTTTCTTGGTACTTCTTAGAGCCCGGTCAGTTTCCAAGTTGGAATTCAAAAAGACTTAAATAAGTAATATTATCCCTCTGCATTTGCAGCCTCTTAATTAATGATGGAATCATGCAATAAGTGTAATAGAAACCCGTCGGTCTATTTTAGAGAATATTCAGGGGAGATACTTTGCAAGAGATGCTTCCTAAATTCTATAGAGCGCAAGGTACAACGAACGATAAATAAATTCTCAATGATCAAGTTTGGGGATCATGTGGCTGTAGCGACATCAGGCGGGAAGGATAGCTTAGTTCTATTAAGCATTCTGAAATCCACAATTGACGCATCCAAAGGAATTACTGTGAGTGCGATTACAATTGATGAAGGTATCTCTGGATATCGAGATGAATCATTGAGGATAGTATCAGCGTTTTGTTCCGATCTAGGCGTTCCACTTACGGTCTTGTCATATGAAGAACTCTTCGGAACTCATATGGATGAAGCAATGAAGCTAAGACCATCAGAAAAATTAACGTCCTGTTCAATCTGTGGGACATTTCGTAGAAGAGCAATAGACTTGGCGGCGGAACAGATAGGGTCAAATGTGATTGCGACGGCGCACAACTTGGATGATGAGGTACAAACATTTATGATTAATTTGTTTTCAGGCGATGTAAATCGAATCGGTTGGAACCAATCTTCTTCTATTTATAAGGCAGGCGACATGAAGAAAATCAAACCCCTTTCTGAGACTTACGAGCGAGAAATCGTGTTCTATGCACTTCAAAAGGGAATTCCATTTCAGAGCGAGCAATGTCCTTATACGAATGAAAGCATAAGAGAAGAAATTCGACAGTTTTTAAACGATTTAGAGAAAGCACATCCCGGAATAAAATACAATACGTACAAATCTACAATTGATATTTCTGCTTTTATTCGTAAGCGGGGAGATCTATCTATCATAAGGAGGGCTTGCGAGAAATGTGGCCGAGACAGCACTGAGCAGATCTGCTCCGTGTGCAAGATTCAGGAGAAATTTAAACCAGTAGGTTAAATGGTTTGGAAAAATACACGACACTAACATAAATATAATCTAAAGTCGGATTACATATTTGGAGACAGGGAGGATCGGGGTGTTAGTCGTACCCCATACCAGAAACCGACTTCATGCTGGGATCAGCAACTGCTGGGTAAATCTACTGGTACAAGGTACCTGCTTGCCTAGCTGAAATGAAGTCATGCCGTGCTGG
>JAATVP010000219.1 GCA_014523625.1 Nitrososphaerales archaeon TH5896 | reverse complement strand
TGCGGTCACCGGGATTTGAATTCCCGCTCTATCTTGATAAAAGATCGAGTCCCGGGTTACGGGCTAGCCTCGTATCTTAGGATACATGGAAGGCCAGTGTACTAACCAAACTATACGATGACCGCACACATATTTAGGCTCGCAAGCACTGGCTATTTATTTCTATGTTATAGTGTTTTACTCGCGATGTATGCATCAAATGAATGGAATTACTTAAGCAAGGCTTATAATAACAACCTACAAAGAAGCTTGTGTGATGAATGAATTATTTACTAAACATGGCAATCATAAAATTCAAAAAGTTAATGATTTTGAATTCCGACTCGAAAAGAATGAAAGAAAAGGAATGAAAGTTCCGGTTACCATTTTCTCAGACGATCTTCTAATTTCCAAGATGGTCACAGATCGAACGATCGATCAAGCCGCTAATGTTGCCACCCTTCCTGGTGTAAGAAAGCATGTCGTGGTTCTTCCTGACGGTCACGAGGGCTACGGATTTCCTGTAGGAGGAGTTGCAGCGACCGATTTGGTCGAAGGCGTCATCAGTCCAGGAGGAGTCGGATACGACATTAACTGCGGTGTGAGACTGATCCGTACAAACTTGACTGAAAAAGATATTGCAAAGAGAGGTATAAAGGAAGTTGTTGACGAACTCTTTAAGACCATACCCTCCGGAGTAGGAAAAACAGGTTCGATCAGATTAACGAAATCTAGCCTTGATGAATTTCTCGTCGAAGGAGTGAAATGGACTATTGAAAACGGATACGGTTGGGAACAGGACGCTGAAGTTTGTGAGGAGGGAGGTAAGATGATTGGAGCTGATCCAGACAGTGTTTCGGAGACCGCTAAGAAGAGAGGCATGAATCAGCTAGGGAGTCTTGGTTCTGGAAACCACTTCTTAGAAATTCAGAAGATAGATAAAATTCTTGATGAGAGGGCTGCTGCTGCTATGGGTTTGAGTGAAATAGGCCAAGTGACAATTCTCATTCATTGTGGATCTAGAGGTTTTGGGCATCAAGTTTGCAGTGATTACCTTCGCCTTTCTGAAAGTATTTCAAGAAAGTACAAGTTAAAACTGGTTGATAGGGAATTAGCTTGTGTTCCAAATAACTCTCAGGAGGGAATGAGCTATCGGAAAGCAATGTATTCAGCACTCAATTTTGCATGGTGCAATAGGCAATTAATTACGCATTGGACGAGAAAAACATTTGAAAAACTATTTGGGATGAGTGAACAGGCGCTAGATATGAAATTAGTATATGACGTCTCGCATAACATTGCCAAAGTAGAGCGATACTATATCAAGGGAGAGGGAACACGCGATTTAATGATTCATCGGAAAGGTGCGACTAGGGCATTCCCTGCAGGGATGCCGGAAGTATCTGAAAGATATCGAGCCGTGGGCCAGCCAGTCATCATACCTGGATCTATGGGGACTTCAAGTTGGATTTTACTAGGCAATGAGAAATCCCTTGAGTTGAGCTTCGGCTCTACCGCTCATGGCGCTGGAAGAACCATGTCAAGATCGGCCGCAAAACGAGCCTATTCTTTGGACGAAGTCAAAAATAATCTCACAGATAAAGGTATTTATCTCAAAGCTCTAACTAAAGAAGGTGTCGTGGAGGAAACACCGAATGCATATAAAGACGTTGATAGGGTCGCTAATATTTCTGATTCTGTTGGAATCGCAACAAAGGTGGCAAGATTAGTCCCGTTAGGTGTAATGAAGGGTTGAAGTCAGAAGAGGATCCAGATTTAGAGATCATAAAAGCTCGAAAAATGCTGAAGCTCAGAGAGCAAGCTGCTGCAACTGAAAAGCGACGAAAAATCCAAGATGAATCCAAATCTTTAGAAAAGTCAAAGAAACAGATTTTCCTCAAATATATTTATGACAGGGGAGATGAGGTTTTGGCTGCGGCTGAATCCCAATTTCCCTCACAAACTATGGCAGTAATGAATCGCATACTTGAATTGATAGAAAGAGGGGAAATACAGCAGAAGATATCAGGAGGAGAATTGCTATCACTTTTCCGTATGTTGGGATTGAACATCAGAATGAATACAACTATAAAAATCGAAGACCATGGCAAGTTGGTTTCCTTTTCTGATAAGTTGAAGGCTGACAGCGTAAAGAATGGAATTAAAACCGAATAGATTCGGTACATCTTTAAAATTTAGATTCTAACCTATTTCAGAATTTCATCCTGTTATACAAGTTCGTTGGGTTGATTAATGACCTCATAAAGGAGAAAACCCTATGATATTATGTTCTAATTTTAAGTATCAATATGATCTCATGGTATTTAGCCATCGATAACTATAAAAAATCATAATAGATTTAATGCATGTAGCGTATCAGCAAGCATAAGAAACATATTTAATCTAATCGAATCCCTATGGCAGATAGGTTTTAATTCAATTGTCAACTACTGTTAGAGTAAGTAGAGTAACTACCTATTGAAAGAGTGCGCCAAATGGATTACACAGAACTCATAAATATGGCAAGAGATTATCAAATAGGCGATATACCCAGTAACGAAAAGGCTCTAATTTACAGGATAATCAACTCTGAAGCATCAACTTATAGAATCGCATCATCCAAGTTTAGGTTTCGACAGCAAAATTATCAAGAAAGAAATGATTATACGGGATTAAAAAGGCTTATTGAACTTCGATATATTGAAGAAAATCAAGAACAGAGAAAAATATTCGGGGGTAGTATGGTTTACAGGTTTACTACTCAAGGTTTGCTTTATATTTTTGCAAACAAGCTAATCTACCCTCCTCAGCTACTGATAAATTATAGTTCAAATAGCCTCCTCAAAACACTTGTATTTCAGTATTTTGAAACTAAAACTATAAGTCAAGGCACAGCTAGATTCTATGAGGCAATTACTGAGTATTTGAATGACTGTACAAGAACATTGACAAATCAAAATTTCATTCTAAAATCCGAACAGGAGAGCAATGATAGGAGAGAAAAAACATTAGGTTATGAATTAGAGGAATTAGTTAAGGTTCTCGCAATAAAGCTCGCCTTAATGTATAGTGAGTCAAATCTATTGACCATCTCTTCTGCACTTGTGGAAAATGATAGTGCAAGAGTTTCGCTATATGAATTGGAAAGTTCAATGAAAGGTATTATTGCTTCTGATAGGAAATTTATGCATTTCTTGGAAAAAACCAAGGGTGAGTTTGATGAAATTAAATAAGTATCAGATTCAAGATCTAGTCTCCAACGACTAACAGTACACTGGACGTCGGACTTCTGTCATTTGCCAGAGATCTCTACTTTCTTTCGACTTCATATAGATTAACTGTCGCCTATCATATCTTATGTATTCGATCAAAGGTTATCAAATCAAAACGAGGAACTCTTTTTTAATAATATTGTTGAATATTTGAACCCCGGTTAGCGACCGTTTCTTCGAGAGATCTGCTCAGGCAGGAACATCGATTGCTAGACCTTCAGAATCAATAGATATATTTTGTATTATTAAATTAGGTATATAAAGTTCTAAAATGGTTGACGGATTCTGCACAATCAATTGGAGACAATATCCTTTGCACTCTATAGCATTTGAGCTGCACATGCCATCAAGCACTTATCTCTTGTAATCTCTATTAGCTAAAGTAATACTAGTATAACTTATTTAATATTGTACATCGATGCTAATAACTGTCGTTCTCAGCGCTACTTGAATTGCTTAAGTTTGTGTGCAAGCACAAAGCTGTTGGGTCCTCGTCCAATTATAGAACCATCGACAGCATAAAAGCAAGGATTTAGAAGTAATTGTGGAAGTTTTCTTATCATAACCTTTTCATCTTTGAATAACAAATTAAACACTATAAATCCTTAATTTCATACCGCGTCTCTCAATAATATCATATCACGCAATGATTTGATGACGACGACTTGTATGAAGTTAAGGCGTACGGATTACAAAGACTCTTTGCTCTAATATCCTTGCTTTTTACCCTTGGACGAGTCATCACAAAGTTAAACCGCAATAAATGCTTGCAAGGGTGCTGTAAGAGAGCTGGGAAGTGGCACAAGCAAAGAAGAAACGAACCCTATTTTTACACATATGCCCATCTATTTGAAGATGAATAGTATCATGTTTGTCTTACCACTACCATACCCCTTCACGTATGCATGGCCTCTTGTCCTAGATGCCTAATACATTAACCTTTTCTTAAAGTTATTGTATAATCAAGGATATGGGAATTTCAAACTGAATTAGGAGCCTAACGACTCATAGTCGTGATACATCTATTCAAAGTAACAAGAAAAGTAGTTCTAAGACTCCAACTTATTATTCACAGACCAAAAAAGTCTACTAGACTGTATAGGTATATTCCCGCAATCCGGCTTTATCCGTCGACTTTGCTCCTATTTTGATCAATACAAACTCCTTATTGCTATGATTAATGGAATCAAACAATTCCCTTCCTATCCCTCTGTGTAGTCCTTCGTATTCCTCCATCGAAAGCTTCGTTCTAGCTCCGATCTCTTCTTCTAGATTCATTGCAGTTACTATTTCCCTATAGGAAGGCTGAATCACACCACTAAATACCATTGCACTGCTACCGCTCCCGTACGAACCGAAGCCCACTCTTTTGCCATCCAAATCAGTTCCTCTCTTATATTCAAACTCTAACGAACTTCTGAACCCCATATACATGGAAGCAGTGTATAGATTGCCGATCAACTCGGAAGCCTTTAAAGAGCTTGCCATTTTTTTCTCATATGACTCGTGATAAAGAGCTGTCTGCATGAACAGTCTCCGGAACTTCTCATCTGCTTTCATAAATTCTGTGTCCGCTAGAATAGATTCAATGGTTCCCCTTGGGTCTCTTGGAGAAGGCTCCTCAACCCCTACTTCGTTAGTGACTTCTTTCCATCTAGGAAGGTTTCTCCATTCGTGCCTTAAGAGATATGCCAAGGCTTTCTCACCCATTCGTCTATATGGTAGATGAACGCTAATTAGATCAATATGATCCGTAATGCATTCTCCTTCCTTTAGATCAATTAGTCCGTACCTCAATGCTTTTTCTTTATAACTATCAAAGGCTTTCCTGACTTGTATCAAATATAGTAGATTTGAATAATTCCCATTGACCAAAGGCGTTTCTCTTCCGAATGGCCGGTAAAAATCATACTCATTTCTAATTATGGTCGACGTGACCTTTTTATCGAAGGCTAACAATCTAGGATTCTGGTTGATTAGCATGGCTACTGCGCCAGCTCCCTGGGTATATTCAGCTGTCGAACCAATATCGTACTTGGCAATATCACTCACAATCACAATTGCAGCTTTGCCATTATTTTCTTCCGCACGTATCCAATTTGCATTGTCATATAGAGCGTAAGATCCGCTTACACATGCAAATTTGCACTCAATTCCCCCTGCATGTTCAAAAGAACCTTCACCATAAACCTGCTCCAGCATCCCAATAACAAATGAATTCATTGCTTTCGATTCGTCAAGTCCTGATTCGGTCGCTACATACATTCTCCCAATGTCTTGGGGTTGCAAATCATTCTTTTCCATCAGTTTTAGGCAGGCGTTTGACGCCATACAGGCCGGATCTTGATTAACATCAACTATAGCCATTTTCCTAATCCCTATACCGTATTCCAGCTTCTGGGGGTCTATTCCCCTCGCCTCTGCAAACTCTTTACAATCTACATAGAGCTTAGGAACGTAGATAGCCAGATCATCGATTCCTACTGGCATGATGACAAGACTTGATCTTTATAGACAATTTAAAGGTACTTCTAAGCTTATTTGACCAACTGAATTAAGTCGATTGACAATAACAAATGTTACATTATATGGCAAAAGTCCTCGACTAAGGAACAGTCAATTAAAAGTACCTAATTATGTTATAGTAGTTGTCCCTTTCGCAAGGTCTATAACCTATCTGCCTAATGGACTCTATAATCTTGCTTGCGGTTAATTCTGTGGATCTTGCCCCCGTAGCGCTAACCACTTCTTCTCCAATAAGTGTCCCTCCGAAATCGTCTGCACCATAATTCAAGGCCATCTGGGCCATACCTATTCCGTTGGTTAGCCATGAGGACTGTAAATGCTTAATCAACCCGTAGAAGACTATTCTAGAGATCGCAATCATCTTTAGCAGTCCCAATCCACCTGAAGAATATCTCACAGAACCGTCAGATTGCATTTCAGTTTTGTTGGGCTCAAAACTCCATGGTATAAACGACATAAACCCTCGCGTCTTTTCCTGCAATTTCGCAATTAGGAATAGATGATTTGCCCTCTGCTCTGTCGTCTCCACTGTGCCATACATCATTGTCGCGGAAGATCTAATTCCGAGGCTATGAGCTTCCTCCATGATTCTTAACCATTCGTCAGTCTTAATTTTCAATGGACTAATCGCCGATTTTACGCTATCATCTAGTACCTCTGCGCCTGCACCGGGCAGTGAGTCAAGCCCAGCCAGCTTCAATCTATGAAGAATTTCTCTTGTTGTGCTCCTCTCTACTCTCGCTATCATGTCTATTTCAGATGCAGAAAGACCGTGGATACCAATTTCAGGATATCGTCGTTTCATTTCTCTGAATGCTTCTTCATAATATTCGATCCTAAGATTTGGATTATGACCACCTTGGATAAGGATTTGAGTGATGCCATATGTCTCCTTAGCCCCAATCACACGCTCGAGGATCTGCCTCAGAGATAATGTATATGATTCCGAATGTCCAGGAGGCCTATAGAATGCACAGAATTTGCAATATGTTACACATACGTTTGTATAATTAAGTATTATATTATTAACAAAGCTGGCATCATTCCCGAACAATTTATTGCGCAAATAATTGGCTGAAATACCAAGAGAATAAACATCATCTGATCCCAAGAGTCTAAGGTAATCTCCTAAATCAAGGCGATTTCCGGCTAGAACGTTGTATACGATATCTGAAATATCTGACTTGTTGATCAAGTTCTGGGCAAACCCGGTCACGCTATTCAATATACATGATATGTGAATTAATGATGTTATTTATTCGTTACAAACCCTTGAATTGAGGATTTGACAAACGGTATACCTCTATCACAACCAGGTTGCTTTTTGATATACGTCTAATTCAATGAATGAAGATAGCCTTTTTGGAGTTGAATCGAAGTTACACTTCAAAACAACACTTATGGATCGGGTCGCAAAAAATACAAGAAGGTATGGACGTTATCTGAAAAGCTTTCGTCCATACTAATAGCAGTTCATTGCATAGGTTTTATATTGACATTCGCAGTCATAAATCAACTAGATTGCAACAAGGTATTGAAAGAGTAACCCCTGCACTCGAGAAGGCGATGGCAGGCGAAGAACTATCGCATAGTGATGGAATGCAACTCATGACTGAAGAGAACCTATTCTTATTGGGAGCAGTTGCAGATAATCTACGCAGGAAAAATAGCGGAAATACCGTAACATTCGTTTGTTCGTACTATCTCAATTATACTAACATCTGTGCCGCAAGCTGTCCACTCTGTGCTTTTTATAGAAAGGGTCAAGAGGGTGACGCTTATACACTTACCACCGAACAACTCATCGCAAGGGCCAAAATAGCAGTGAACGATTTGGGAGCAACGGAATTACACATTGTTGGAGGCTTTCATCCGAAGTTAGGACTGGATTACTATGAACGTATGATCACTTCTATTAAAAAGGAATTCCCTCATGTAAGTATAAAAGCACTCACACCAGCTGAAATTTTTTTCATTGCCAAGCTAACCAGGAATTCCATAAAGGAAGTACTTGGCAGATTGAAGGATTCTGGGCTGGACGCGTTACCGGGGGGTGGTGCGGAAATTTTTCACGAGCAAACAAGAAAATTGATTGTGCGAGGGAAATGTTCTGGGGAGGAATGGCTTGATACTGCGCGCCAAGCCCACGAAATAGGGTTGAGGAGTAATTGTACGATGCTCTTTGGTCATGTTGAGAAACCCGAACACATCGTTGATCATATCATTCGGATCCGAGAGTTACACAAGAAGACCAATGGCTTCACTACATTCATCCCCCTAAAATTTAGCTTAGAAAATACCGAGCTTGAGAAGAACCATCTGATTCAGAGGGAAAGTCCATCGACGTACGACCTAAGAGTTATAGCAGTCTCAAGGATCTTATTATCAAACGTGCTAAACAATATCTCTGTATATTGGATAGCCCTCGGAAAGAAGTTAGCGCAAGTCGCGCTTCATTACGGCGGCAACGATCTAGTCGGGACAGCGTTCTCTGAGGAAATTTTCAAAGCAACAGGAAAGCATAATGTGACTTCAACAGAAGAGCTAATCAATTTGGTGGGTGAAATCAATAGACAACCAGCGCAGAGGGATACGTTTTTTAATATTCTCAAACGTTTTTAGCCGGCTATTGGGAATATTTTCTTATATTTTTGGTTTATTTCGATACTGATTACGTATTCAGCCAAGATATCAATCCTTTCAACAAGATTCACCTAGCCGTTGATCAGACTTGAGATATTTTCCTTCAGGATTCCTTTATTATATGCCAGTTCAAACATTCTCTGGATGGATGCAATACCTTCAGCTCCCATGTCAATTGTTAGCCTGTTTACGTACATTCCTATGAAGCTACCTATCACGTCTCTGGCCTGACCTCTGCTGTACGTCATGGCATAGTCAAGTGCGTCATCAAAATGGTTGAGCCCGTAGAGGATAGAGTCTCTAAATAATTGCTCAAATTCCTTAATCTGGAAATATGACATGGTTTTTGAACTGGCCACATTTATACCAAGTGGAACCGGAAGGCCATCTGTGATATCATTCCACCATCTTCCCAGATCTAGCACCTTCAAGAGACCATATGAATCAAAAGTGATCTGCCCTTCATGAATTACCAAACCAGCTTCCACTTCTCCTTCTTTTACGGCACTTGGAATCATGTGAAAGGGCTTCTGGACGTCATTGTAATTCCCTAATGCAATCCTTGAAATCAAGTAAGCTGAAGTCATTCTTCCAGGTATGGCAATTGTGGTTTGACTGAGTTCAGGAATTGTGAGCTCTTTCTTTGAAATAATCGCTGGACCATAGTTAAGGCCAAAACTGGCACCGCAGCGTAAGATAACATAATCTCTCAGGTATGCATATGCATGAGCTGAGATCGCAGTGACATCAAGTTCGTGATCCACTGCCCTCTTGTTAAGGGTTTCAATATCCTCTATTACGTGTTTGATCTCAAACACATTACTCTTCACTTTGCCCGACGCAATTCCATAAAACATGAATGCGTCATCAGCATCAGGAGTATGGCCTAACCTTAATTCAACCACAAAACGTTGAATGTATTAGAGTCTTATATGCTTCTCCTTGCCGTCTGCGAGAGCGAGACAAAGATTCTATATGATGCTTTCACCGTACGATTATGAATTTACCGTTTCTTATAGCGGAATAAGGTAAGGCGGCCTAACAAGAAATTGGCACCTTGTCAGCTGATGATATCAATTACGGAGAAGAAAATCCGCAATTGGGTGGTAATGACACAGAAGCCCTAGTCACTCAAACTCAGCGCCGAGTCTGGAAGGCGCTAAAAAGATTACAAGATTATGATTCTAGTTTCGAGGCAGGTAAAGAATACCTTCTTGATCATGCCAGTTCAAAGGTACGACTAATAATTATGTATGTCGACTTAGTCAGTTCTACAAATATGAGCATGACATTGCCCGTCGACAAACTCGTTACCATAATACGAGCGTTTTCACACGAAGTGACCTCTGTAATTCAGAGCCACGGTGGGTACGTATTAAAGTATGTTGGTGACGCAGTTATTACATTTTTCCCTTCAATCTCAAATAGGATCGCTGCTTGCACGAATTCAGTTAAATTTGGTCGAGCTATTTTGAGTGTGATTAAGAACGGAATTAATCCAATCTTGGATCAATATGATTATCCTGAGCTAAGCGTAAAAATAGGAATTGACGAGGGAGAGAATGTAGTTGTCCTATACGGACAAGACCGGAGTTCTTTAGTCGATATCTTGGGATATTGCATAAGCATAACCTCTAAGATAACCTCCATTACGGAAGCCGATCGGATAACTGTTGGTGAAGACGTATATTTTGCGTTAGACCCCGCTTTGCGAGGGAGATTTTCTGAGATTAGACCAAAAGTTGACGAGTGGAAATATACAAATGGAAACAACCGGGAATCTATGCAAGCTCTTTGCCATGTCCTAACCATCGGTTATGGCTGATTTGACTGGCAATCATGTGACAAGTTTCTGAATTAATCAAGTTTAAGTTAAATCCTAATTATCGCAATTGAATTATAAGTATCCGCAGCAAAATAATACCTCTGAACTTGGAATGATGTTGCCATTAAAGGATACTAACAATAGTAATATTCAAGAAATAAACTCCATCTTCTATCACGTCGGGGAGTGTTTCATACGCGCTATAACCCCCAAGATCTCGATGCATGATGTAAACGTTATGCTCGCTGATGGTACTGTGACACAGTCACCGACTTTCGATATAAGTGAAGTTTTGAAATTCTACGAACGCTTGATATTATCTCTATCTGGGTGGCAGAGTTCTGGCATATCCAGGTCCAAGATCGAGGATTTGAACAGGATCTATTGCGAATTAAGGAAATCTGCGGGCAAGTTCAATGTCAGAGGGTATTTTGGAGTTCAGTTCCATGCTCTACCTTACTATCAGGTTAATAAAAAAGTACTTGACGTACAAAGAAATCTCAGAGAATTGGAAAGTGAAGGCGTCCGATATTATTCCCAAATTTCTCAGCAAGCGAATAGTATGATCGAGAAGGAATTGTCATTAAGAGGCCTTGCGAACATGAGTGAGGATGAGCTTTTTAAGAACTTACTTGAAAACGAAGTGCTCTACGGTGATTTGGTGAAGGAGGCCGAGTCGATTGAAAATGGATTCCCCCAATATCTCGATATTGATTTTAGAAGGAAATTGCTAGTCAAGGAATTGGAGAATTTGGTAATAGAATTATATCAGGTTTCACCGGTTTTAATTGATTACAATAAATTAATGCAGGGTGAAGTTGGAGTTGCCATGTACGTAGACCTTGGGACTATTAAGAATGAAAAAACGGGAGCAATTGATCCTTTCGTAAATACTAAACGGTTGACTTCAGTTCACTCAGAACAGATCATTTCTGCACTTCTTCAGGTTCAAGATGCAATGGAGCTAATATGACACTAGCTTCTAAGGTTAGATCAGCGTGACTTGTATCACATTAGATTGGCATTTCTCTGGAATAAAATATGAAACGCTGGCATAACATTCTAAAATGATCTAGTTTAGATGAGCCGGACAATTAAGATGGTATCTCACACCACCTTTAGTGTGCGCTTTAGACCTTATACAATGGGGCAACTATCGATATGCCCCTAAAGTAAGCAACTTCAATATAGGTAAAGGAGCCTAATGAATATTCTCATCTAAGATGCTTGAAGATATAATAAAGGATCGAATCGATTCGAATAAGCCGCGAGAAGAAGGGCTAACTTACATGATAGACAGGCTACCTAGCATAGATAATGAAGGTATTGAGACTCTTTCACCAATAGTTGATTTGGTGAAGATCTATGGAGCATATCCACTCTTGATTCCTGATATTATACTCGAAAAGAAAATAGGAATTTATCATAAGCATGGCATTCAAGTATCATTGGGTAGTACTATGTCCGAGTATGCAATAGTCGAAAATGTTTTTGAAAGGTTCGTAACCGAGGCAGCTAGAATGGGCATCGACGTCATAGAAATTAGTGAAAACAGTCGTGATTTAAGTTTGGACGAAAAAGAAAAAATCGTCAAGACCATTGAATCCAAAGACATGTGGTGTTTGTGGAAAATCGGAAGAAAGGATCCTAGGCATCAATTGACCGTTGAACAGATTCTTTCAAGAACTGAACAAAGTATAAAGCTCGGTAGTAACAAGGTTGTACTGGAAGCAAATGAAGGGATAGGTGTAGGAATTTATGATGAACGTGGAGCAGTGAAATGGCACCTTATGGGTGCACTCACATCAAAATTTCCTCCAAGGGCGTTCATTTTTGAATCTCCACTTGAATCGCAACAATCAGCTCTTATTGCTGAGTTTGGACAACGCGTAAACTTGGCGGAAGTTCGGCCAGATTTGCTTATGTCTGTCGAAACACAGCGAAGAGGTTTAATGTCAAAAGCAGCGTATGGGGTCTCTTACTTCAGAAGGGATCCAGAAGGCGGTCCTGCGTCCAAATTTATTTACTACATAATCAAGACTAAATATCCTGTAGAACAGAGCGAATTGATCCGAATTAGTCATTTACCCAGGAGAACAATTCAAAATGCCATTGAAGACCTTAAGGAACAAGGTCTAGTTCTAGAGAAAAATAGTCTTGATGACACACGCCGTAAGGCCTATTATCCAGTACTCTCTGAATGGCTTTAATCTTTTCAGTTGTTAGAGACCCCCTTGAGTAGAAATGGAAGTTTGAATTGGACGCCAATCATATTAACATGACGTAAGTTACTCAAATGCATTGGCTATGCACAGTGTTTGATTTTAACTGCGTCGCGATAAAAGTCTCGTCGCAGCATACTTCTAGTAACTTAACTGTACTACATCTGCCTCAATACAAAATCTATAAGTTTTTAAATCTCAGCGATAAAAATTAGAGGGAGAAAGCTACGTAAGCAGGCGAATATTTGTGACCAAACAGGAAGAAACCACCACTGAACAAAGAGTTGAACCCAGTGACGAGACGTTAAAAGTGCCAGGATCCAATCTAGGTCAACTCACTACTGAACCGGATTCGTCTCTAGATCTCGCTCAGGAAGTAGTTGACTATTCAAAGCGTTTGGAAACAACTCGAAAAACGCTCCATTTGGCTGGTAAGACGATCAAAGTAGGGACTACACCCAGTGAGATACTCCATGAAACGAGAAACTATACTCTCTTGCACTATAGGCCTATGACAAACAAGACTTTTCCGACTCCAATACTAGTCGTATATGCCCTTATGAATAAATCGTACATCCTAGATCTACAGCCTGGAAAAAGCTGGATCCAAAATCTTCTTCGTCAGGGGTTTGATGTGTATCTAATTAACTGGAACGCTCCATCATCTATAGATAAATACATTTCTTTCGATGACTACGTAAATTACTACCTAGACCATTGTGTTGAAATTGTAAAGAAAAAAAGAAATGTAGAAAAAGTTACTATGCACGGATATTGTCTTGGTGCAACGATGTCAGTAATGTATACGGCAACACACCAGGAGAAAGTTAGAAATTTAGTGACCATTGCCCCTATAATAGATTCCGATCAAGACTCAACGGTCCTCGCAAATTTTGCCAAGAATATCGATGTCGATAAACTTGTTGATACTTTAGGGAATTTTACTTCTGAACAGCTTTACACTTGCTATTCGATTCTTAAACCCTTTAAGCAGGGGGTAAACAAATACATCAACCTAGTGCAAAATATTGACAATAAAAAGTTCGTAGAGAACTTTTTAGGGGTTGAGAAATGGCTTTATGACACTCCCCCTATTGCAGGTGAAACATTCAGGCAGTGGATAAAAGATATATACCAAAACAACTTGCTTGCAAAAAACGAAATGCGAATAAAGGAAATTTCAGGTAAGAACAATCAAGTAGCACATGATCATAACATTATAGATCTTTCAAAAATCACAGTACCGCTATTAAATATTGTCGCTGAAGAGGATCACTTAGTTGCGCCGGCGTCCAGCTCTGCATTGAATGACTTGGTATCGAGTAAGGATAAACGTTTGATGAGATTCCACACCGGTCATGTAGGGCTTATTGCGAGCAGTTATTCTCAAAATAATGTTTTGCCCAAAGTAGGACAATGGATAAAATCTAGATCCCAATAACCCATGGGCCAATAGCCAGATTGGACCTTGCATCCGCTATGAAGAAGGTGACATCATTCTCATATGCTTCCTAATTTTTCATACTTTTAGTTTAGAATATGCTCGTAGCGGCTAGACAGTTTCACCTGTCAAAACATGGAATTAAGATAGTGTTGACAAGACCTACAGACTACGCAGAATAGGTAAAATGTAACCGTAATGGTGCTTTGCAACTGCTAGTTTATGCCATGAATACCGTGCCTCTAAGGGTGGCAAGGAATTCTGTCAGCCGATTGGTGACATTGTATTTTACTAATCAAAATATCAGCATGATAATCGCAACGCAAATTTGAAATAATTGACATGAGATAGTTGATTGATAATAATTTACCATTTTTATGTATTTAGTCGCGAGTATTTCACAAGCCCTAGAGCTCTCATCTAAAGTTAGATTTCTCATATTCATATGTCCGATCATGTCTCAGTAACAATAAACCTTTTTAAGCGAAATAAAATTGAACTAGATATATGCAGTATTTCACCGCCCTTAAAATAGGTGAAAAGAGAGTCAAATCCGCCCAGGATTTTTTGAAGACTTATGCGGGAAATGCTATGCCTGCATTAGCGCTGAAGGATAACAAAGCAGACCAATGGGAGCCAGTAGGTGAAGAGAATCTTTACGGAGTTATAAAGGAACCAAACGGATACATGATTGTAATATGCGACAAAAATGGAATTGCAAAGAGTCTCGCAAATTTGTTTACTGAGGAAGAAAAAAACAGTATAATATCCAAAATGAGGTCCGAAAATGCGATGGAAGAATTTGCAGGGAGAATGTCACTCCCGGTTTAATTATTACACGTTTATCCTAGAACTCAGACCTTGTAATTTGTATCAGTTGGGAATAGAATGTGGGCCTCTTTTTACCATATTGTAAAATATTCTTGGAAAGAATTTCTCTTGTGTGGCGCCATGTCCGAATCACGATCAACTTTTTGTATAGATGGTTCTGCTGAAACTATTTCATCCACGATTACAAAATTGATTTGCCCACATTTTCCCATAGATAACTAGAGATTGAATCATGTAATTATTTGTCTTAACCTTCTTGATTGTCTCAGAATAAATACAGAAGCCTAATCTGCCCTTCGATTTTTCCTCTTCCTCTTACTTTGGATAATCCCTATCAATTGATATCCATATTCTAGGTTATGCTTAACATGATTTATCCCGTGAGTCTTGTCGGGAACGAATTTATCGTCAAGAATATTCTCAATGTATACTTTTGATCTCCTCACCGACAGGATCGCATGTTGAACCTGGCTATCCAATAGCTTCCTTCCTAAGTCTTTTTCTGCTCTTTCTTTGAATTCCTTTTCGTCTCCGGCAATGTTATAGTACTTTTGTAGCTTGGCGTAATTATTACATAGATCCTTAATGCTATTTAAGTCGTACTCAGACAATCCCTTAAGCGCATCATAGACTGAATCTGTGGATCTTCCGGTTATCTGTGCTAAACTATCAACTAACCCTTTGTCCGATATCACCCTTTCAGTAACAGGTTTACGTATCTGATTAGCTTTAGGCTCGGTTGAGAAATCCAAATTCCAGGATTGTGGCAAGTATTGTTGGCCCTTCCTAGTCCGATAATATGCTTCAGCATTGTACGAATCAATGCGTTCTCCCGAAGCGTCTTTTCCACTATGGATCACAGAAATCACGTTTACAAGAATTTCCGGGTAGGATGCCTTTAAGGGTTCGCTGAAACTTTGGAAGTTTTCATTAAGATCCTTATAGATGTTAAAAACGACTTGATCAAATGTTTGAAAGTTTTTTTCCTCTGTGCTACGAACTTTCCTTATCTCTCCCACAGAGATAGTAAGTATGTCCGATAGTTCAAAAGGACTAAAATAATATCCAATTGCCCTTGCAGCTTGGACAATTACCCTTACTGCCTCCAAGAAACTCGGCTGAATTTGCAGCTCTCGTAGAGAAATCTTTTCTACATATGAAATTGAGGTAGAATACAGTGGATCATCCGACGAAATTTTCAAGTTATTAAAATAATGCAACAATTCATCGTACAGAGACTTCCTTAGGTGTGCGCCGGTATCGTCTTGTATACTCTGTTTGAGATCCGAATTCATGCTTTTCCTATCACTTGCATCCATGTCATTTGAATCTCCCATTAATACGGATACTCCCCACTATCGATGAATAGTTGTATAGTTGAGATTATTTTCCCTAATGAATACAATTCTAACAGGAATAAGTCTTTCACATTCCTTAAATATGTCATGGCCATATTTAACGTTACTATGTACGGGTAATTTTATCACTATACCTGAGCTAGTAGAATCTAGTAAGAAAACATGCTGGGATAATGCATATTCGATCACCCACTATATGGAATCTATAGAAATACGTGGTGAAGCCGACAAACTATTAATGATCAAGCAAATATTCTTTCAACAGGCGCATCATACTAGTAAAGAATATTTCCGGAATACATTGCTCAATATTACTTGTAAACTATTGTTTCATTTTTTTCTATAACCATTATCGTTTAAAAGACCCAAACATTGTCAATTACGTATAACCTTGGAATGCTTGTCCCTGCTCGAAGTTCTGATCTGTGTCAGATGATCCACTATCATAGGCAAGAATGTTCCCACGTCAGTAACCACCCCGATCGCTTGAGTTGTGCCTCTATCCAATAATTTTGTTACCACCGGTTGGCTGATGTCTACTGCAACTACCTTTACTGATGACGGTAGCATATTGCCAACGGCAATGGAATGAAGCATAGTCGAAAACATCAAGACCATCCTAGCATTTTCCAGTAATTTTTTATACTTGCGTTGAGCTTGAACTACATCAGTCACAACATCAGGAATGGGACCATCATCTCTAATGGAACCCGCCAAAACGTACGGTACATTTTTTGAAACGCACTCATACATTATCCCACTACGTAATGCACCATTTGTTACCATTCTTTTTAACGATCCCGCTTTGAAAACTTCGTTTATTGCTTGCATATGATTCCTATGCCCTCTCACTGCTAGAGTTCCGTCTTTAACGTGCATGCCAAGAGAGGTACCCATGATGGCGTTTTCGACGTCATGAACTGCTAACGCATTCCCAGCAAGCAGTCCATCAACATATCCCATTCGTATCAATTGTGCCAAGGCACCGGAGGCACCAGAATGAACTATAACTGGTCCAGATACCACAACTATTTTTCCACGTGAACTTTCTTTAGTATTATAAATGTCAAAAGCTACTTTTCGAGCGATTTGTTGAGTTGGTCTTTCACTCGAACTCGAGCTACTCATGAACTGAAATATGTCTACTCCTTCTCTTGGACGTTCTTGTGGAATGATTCGAATTCCTTGTTCGCCTGTGACAATCATGTCTCCCTTTCGTATCTCACGTATCATCTTACATTCGGCGGTCTTGTTTTCAATATCCAATGCGATGCATTTGTCCATCATCATATTCTTTACATTTATCCAAGAACTTCTAAAGTAGATTTGAGTTGAATTATTAGTAGTACTATAGAAAGAATTTGGCAATACCATGTCCTTTCTGGCTGGTTCTAATACAACTTCGTCTATATAGAGCGGTTGTGCTCCTTCACGGTAAACTGATTCTAGTAGCCTTTTTAAATGGTCCTTGTCTTTCCCTATTATAAGAAGACGTGAAGTGCTCTCTTCTCCTTTTTTCTTGCCGACAGTAAATTCTAGAATCTGAAAGTCCCCCTTAAGATCCATTATGGTATCGAGAATTCTCCCTAAGATCATCGAATCGATTAAATGGCCCCTAACTTCCACTTCCTGGGCATGGTTTATTTTCTTGTCCACTTGCTTGTAGTTAAATCCTCTTGTTCAATTTAACTTTTCACTAAGTCGTTATCAAATACTAATGCAATATGTATATTTAATACGCTTTTATCAGCTGGTAGTTAATTAATTGCTATTAAAGATCGCTATTAGGCAAGCATTAATCCTTTGTGAATTTTGCAATACAAATTTGATGAAAATTATTATTTATGGTCTAAGACGAATTGGTCTACTTCACAAATATTCACTCAGAAAAAGAAGCATCCTTAGTACGTTTTAGAAGCAGAAGTACATCGTTACTATCTTCACCATCGGTTGCATAATTTAAGAATTGTTGAAGAACACTGGACGGATATCCTTGGCTTTCATATTTCTTAGCTTGAAGAGCCATTTCAAAGCTATCTACACCATGAACAAGCTGTGACGTATCAGTCTTATTTTCAAGATACTCTTTCCAAATATCTCTATATTCTTTCCGAGTTTCCGAAGGCAAGTGAGTTAGAATATGATCGATTGCCTCAGTTTCTTTGATTCTCTTTTCATTACTAGATATTTCATTCGGTTCATAGTCTCCAATAATCGATTCCCCCAGATCGTGCAAGATTGCCATTTTCAGGGCTCTTTCTGTTTTCATACCTAATATGTCAGAGAACACCATAACCATAGTACTCATTGCATATGTGTGATCTGCCACAGATTCAGGATTCTTAACTTTTACCTTGTTGATCCATCCTGATCTCTTAATTGCTTTCAATTCCATCACAAAATCAAAGAAATTTGCCAACAAGCGATAGTTAAGAGATGATAGCACCATCGATGTTCTCCCACGGATTGCCTAATAAAAGATTTCGCTCATGTATGTATTGGACATATAATATTCGGACTAAGACCTTCAAATCTAACAAGCTATCAATTTTAATTTCACCATCTGGCATAAGTGATTCATACTCAGAATCGAGACTTACACGGAAATAAATTTGTCATTTGCCTTATTTCAGGAATACGTGAATTTTAACTCTGTTACTATCTTGAATACAAAAGAAATATCATTTGAACCGTACTGACTAGACTAGCAATAACATGTCAATATATCGTATCTAGGTTCTGATCATCAATCCAAAATGACTCTACTTGTTATGAAACATGCACTTCAACCAAAGAATACTACCCAATATCTATGAGCTTTTTGAAGCCAAACTATGAATTCAAAAATGAAGGGGAAAAAAGTTAATGTATCTTCTTCCATGCACTATCTGGAATTCCAAGCCGTCTATTGGCTGTCCTAGCCATAACGAAAAATAGATCGGAAAGCCTATTTAGATATATTATTGCGAGAGGATTGATCGATTCAGCCTTGGATAAGCCTATAACTGAAATCTCTGATCTTCTGGCAATGCTTCGACTCAGGTGCAAGTGACCAGATTCAAGACTGCCCCCAGGCAGTATAAAGAAAGAAATCGGTGCAAGTTCCTGCTCAAGAGTGTCTATAGTCTTCTCAACCGAGGTTATCATGTCTTCATTTACCCGAGGACTTCCGTAGCGGTTATCGCTACTCGGACTATCATCGGCTAAATCTGCACCGAGGATGAACAGATCGCTCTGAATTGTCAAGAGAATATTAAGAAAATCTGAGAAACTACTAGCATGTTGGGAAGACTGCAATGTTGCCAAGGTTAAGCCAACACTCGAGTTTAATTCATCGACTGATCCATAAGCAATTATTCTAGCATGATGCTTTGATATTCTCCTTCCGCCTATGAGTCCAGTCTCTCCTAGATCGCCAGTTTTAGTATAAATTTTCATATGCTATAATAGTGTTTTACTCAAGATTTAATTTAATTATTGAGGTCAATTAGCTCTTAGTAAAAATTCCGGTTTAATACGATCGTGATTGAGGCATTTCTATCATGAATCTGCACGCAAACTACGAAAAAGCTAGTGCTTCCAACAGCTTCAATAGCCGCTTAGTATGAATGAATTTCTGCCTTGTGTTCTCTTAGATACTTTTTTTTCTTAAATCGTTCATTGCATTTTTCACATTTGAATGGCTTTTCAAATTCGAGCAAGAATCGTTCCCTTCTTTCTTCAGGAGTTTCAATTAATGACTCTGGTTCACTTTCGGCCGAGTTTATCATGATGGATTATAATCAAAACCATATATGTTAGTATATTTAGCTTGAGTAAGAAAATTACATTAGAAAGATTCCTGCTAATCGTACTGAGAAATTACCCGTAGCTACTCAGATTGACCATCAACAGATGGGAGTACTGAACCTGTTTTTGATGACGGCAATCCAACGAATTGAACTTCCAAAAATTGTTGATATGTTCAAACAAAAAGAGAATATTATAGGCATAAGCATCAGTACTGTGCAGCACATCGAATAAGGGTTGCATAGATGTGCTCCAGTCCTTGGAGTTCCCAGATCGTTATCGGAGTCAAACCAAGGAATCATTGAATTATTGGTCCAACTTCAGAACGTTGACC
>JAATVP010000218.1 GCA_014523625.1 Nitrososphaerales archaeon TH5896 | reverse complement strand
TAATTGACCACATAGGGTGTTTTTCTACCCTCTAAAATTTCTATAATATTCTGAGCAGCAATTTCTGACATTTTCGAGCGAACCTGATATGTCGCACTTCCGATGTGCGGCAATAGCACAACATTCTCCATCCTGATTAGTGGACTGTTTGCTGTTAATGGCTCACTTTCGAAAACATCTAGCGCGGCCCCAGCGATCCAATTGTTCTTTAGTGCTTTGATAAGACTCATTTCATCAACTAATTGACCTCGGGAGGTGTTGATTAAGTAGGCCGTATTTTTCATACGCTTGAGTTTTGACTCGTTAATCATGTACTTGCTTTCATTGTTTAAATTAGCATGTATGGAGAGGAAATCACTTTCTCTTAGGATAGTATCCATTTCTACATACCTGGCACGCATTTCGTATTCGAGTTTTTTCTCCAACCGGCGGCGGTTGTGATACAGAATATTCATGTCAAATCCTTTCGCCCTTTGAGCTACAGCCGTCCCTATTCGCCCTGCACCAATTAGCCCTAGTGTCTTGCCGTAGACATTTGACCCTAGAAAAAGATCGGGTGACCATCCTATTTTCCATTTTTTTTGTCTTATGTAATTGTCTGCAAGTACGACTTTTCTGGATACAGCAAGGATTAAAGCGAATGTTAAATCTGCAGTTGCTTCAGAGAGAACTTCCCCGGTGAAAGTAACATAAATCCGCCTTTTCTTTGCTTCCTTAATGTCTATATGGTCATATCCAGTGCTTAAAGTACTAATGACTTTAAGTTTAGGTCCTGCCTTCTCCATAACTTCCCTGTCGATACACTCATTCAAACTGCAAAGTAACGCATCCTTGTCTACGACATTTCTCAAGATTTCCTTTCTTGAGGGTGACGACGAATTTCTATTCATCGTAACAGAATATTTCCTAGCTAACATGGTAGGACCGGGCTCAGGGATTTTCCTCATTATGTAAACAGTCTGTTTGATCCTCAACAGGATACTCACTCTAATGCTCCTATGAATAGGTTCTTATCTCCGAGTACAATGTTCTGAGATTAGCTTGTCAGAGCATATTTTTCCCAAATATGTTAATGAAAAGTGAGTTACTCCTCTATTTCTGAATTGCGCTTTATGAACCTATAACTCATTAACTCGAGACAGAAGCTCAATTGCTTGCATCCTATTGTAGGTAACTTACTCAATGATTCCCAAATAAGACTCCCTGACTAGAACAAGTGGGTCCAAAGGATGACACTCATGTTGCTAGAAATAGCAACACATTCATCACGTCACACTTTCCATGCAGGATGGCAGTGATCCATTGTGCCTAAGCGCATAATCTTTCAGCATTTCCGTTTTCATATTTTCTAAGGAGCCATGATTAACCGAATAACTGAATCTTTGACCCTTGCTTATGCAGGGATCTAGGATAGAATCTAACAAGGTTTTTTTGAGGTTCTGGGCTATTCCTATGTACAATATTTTCATACTGGCATGAACTTTGAACAATCCCGAATCCTCGGGTACGACATCACTGATTGTCTCTCGGTTGAAATCGAGCCATTTTGACCATTCCTCCACAGTTGGTTTTGAAATTTCATCATCTTTCCCACCGTTTCCTAATTTCATTTCTAAAAAACTCTATTATTTCGCATATAATTGCTATCTTATATAGGTAGGTTTGTTAGGCCGTCTTCTTATACAATGGTAAGCTTCATGCGGACCGAACGCCTATGCCTGTTGTCGAGAAGGATGGGATAGCTCACAGGTTCCACCATAGAGACGGGCCATTTCACCCATGTCTCTCTGCAATTCAAGAAAATCTCGTCCTTTTACTGTTGTCCTATAAGTTCTAGCAGATCTATCATATTCTATTAAATCTTGCTGTTGGAGAAAAATGAGATAATCCTTGAGTTGATTATAATTGACGAGACTTTTATACATGATATGTGATCTGCATTCTCCGTCTATTGCATTTGCCGCGTTCAGTATAAGTCCGATAATGTCAGTTCTGCATCTATACTTCATATTCTTGTTCTGTCAACATCATGGTGAATATTGAGTATTTAAAGTGAATCAAAGTGAGTACTTGATCTATGCCTTATTTTTTTATTATGTTAGAATATTGAGATCCTTGGTTAAATATCCTGTGCCATGGTAAATCTAGGTCTTTATTCTTGGGGTAAACATAATCAGTTATGAGTAAGTATACTAACAAAGGAGAGCCTTGGAATCCATTTCATCAAAATCCATCGTTCCTGCGAATAATACCAATTAAATTAGACTTCAGCCTGAAACAATGTACGTGTCATGTCTTATCTCGTTTGCTAATAGATATAATTCTCATCAAATAATAGGGTCAAATTCCAATTGGATAATCCAATGCGATATACTTCGCAAGCTCATTTAAGCACAGAATGAAAAACCGAAACTGTGAAGGGGATAGTGTTCAGAGAGATTTCGGCAAGCAATAAGTTCATACTTGCAGCCACGACAGTTGCATTTTTTCTCATTATGACGATGCCAAATTACAGTGTATTGGCTTATACAGAGCACGGAGGAGGAGATAAGCCATCTTCAGACACAATGTTTTTCAGGATACTAAAAGGAGACTTGAATGTCTGTTCACCTAATTACCTATATAACATAACAATATGTCAGATGGTAATGCAGAACGAAGAACTTTTGCCACTTGGAGCGGAGGGTACAAACAGTACTAACAGTACTCACACTAATAATGCTACGAACACTACAAATTCTACAAACAGTAATAGTTATCCGCCATATTCAATTAGGCCTGAAATGGTAATTAATGAAGAGCAGCTGCAAGAGCTACTGGCCAATAACTCTTTGAACACACCAGAAGGAGTTGAAGGTTTAGAACAGAACGCTACTGGTACTACTCATAGTAGCGATACTGAAGGCGAGAGCGATGGGAAAATATATGTTGATGAATACCCACAATTCGAGCCTCTGGGTATCGAACAGCCATTAGAAGAGGAGATTACTACAGATAATTCTTTGCAAAGTCCCTGGGAAAGCAATCAACAAACACTCTTCCTAAATAACCAAACTCTATCAAATGGGGTTCATGATATAGAAGATAATTCTTTGCAAAGTCCCTGGGAAAGCAATCAACAAACACTCTTCCTAAATAACCAAACTCTATCAAATGGGGTTCATGATATAGAAGAGCCATGGTTATCGAAGGACACCATTCCTCAAGTAGACAATCATCAAGATTCCATTATGACCAATGGAGGTTCGAGTTTAGGTGACACCACTGATAATTCCAAAGCAGACACGAGCAACTCGTACAGTAGTCTTCCTATGGGAATGTCGTTGCCTTTCAGAAAGTAAACACTGAGTTAAGGCAAACTCACTGAATACGTCCTATTATATTTTGCTTCAGTCGGGCGAATTCTTGCTCATTTATTACACCTTCGCTCTTCAATCTAGCTATCTTGAAGAGCTCATCGGCTAGCGAATCCATTGTAGTATATGAAGGAACATTATTATCACTTGCATCGGTGACCAATTCATGCTTTTCAGACAAAAATTCCCACTTATTTATCATGGCTCTAACTATATTGACTAGGAGAAGGGCTTTACTATTAGGAATATGCTCAATTATCCATTCATATTCATTCCCTGTATCTCCATACTGATCCAGTGAAGGAAGTTCCTTGTCATATTGAATTCGACTAACTCTCAAACTAATTCGGGCTGAAATGAAACCTTCCTTGTGATTGATGTCAGTAATTATTGAGTATGGTATTCCAATGGTGTTTTCTTTCAACCCATTTAACGAAATGTCTCTGATAATTATTCTCCTGTCGGTAGCATAAATAACGTAAGAAGTGAATGGTCGACCAACTAGCCTTACCTTGCTCTGGGTTATAACCAGTAGTACTTTTTCATTTATGTCCAACACGTTACTTATCTCTGTGATTCTGTACAGCTCATCTTCATCCTTGATCGGTAACGTTGTAACTTTAGGTTCTGCGTCGATATTGATTACTCTTTTCGTTCTAGAACCGAAGAGCACGTGCAATATCCTAACAGTCTACTATTTAAGCGACCGACCATGATGCAATACACAATTTGGATAATAATAGCTGCCTACTGGACAATCAATTCCAGTATTCAATAACGTAATGCATAGCACGAAATATCGAGGGAGGGAGTCGGATATGTGAAGCAGCTAGTAGATGTTAATTTTGAATCGTGGAGTCCGCTCTCACAAACAAGTCATACACGGTTCGTAGGAAGCTCATAATATCGTTCTATTAGACTAGCACATTTACCTTGTCCATATTACTTTACAATATCGAGAATCATAAGACTTAAATATGTCTCCAGCGATATTACTAGTGATATGCTGTCAAATTGGATCTCAAGGGTAGGAAGCTCGATTCCTCGTGGTTTCTCGAGACATTATGTATTAAATTTACTCAAGGATGCTCCGATGACAGGAAAAGAAATTATTGACAGGGCGGTCCTCCAGAGCGATGGAAAGTGGAGACCTTCTCCTGGTCTGATCTATCCGATGCTCGGTAGGCTATTGGAAGAAGGCCTAATTGAAGAGGCAGAAAATGGTAGGTACAGAATAACTTTGAAGGGATTAGAAATGGCTTCTGATGTAGCGTCGATAAATAACATAATACAAAAGCAGCTAGATGTCATGCTCCGATTCGGAAATGTAGGCAAATTCATGGCACTGGATCTTATTGATAGAGCTTCGGCCATAGGAACTGCTCTTAGCTCAAACTTAGATAAAATGACTGAACAGGAAAAAGGAAAATATCGAGAATTCCTCGTTTCTGAGCTAAAGAAACTGGACGATCAAGAACTCAAAGAAAGAAACCTCGAAGTAGACTAAAATCAAATCTCGCTTTTTGTGCTATCTCCCTTCACTGCACACAACTAACCTGTTGATTCATCACTTGTTTGTAGATCAATGACTAAGATATCCACTATTGGGATAAGAATAAAATCCCTCATCACGTTGTGACAACACATAGAAGAATTTAGTGATCTCGAATTCAATGCACTGCACCATTTCATGGTTACTCTTAGTTTTATTGTCAAGGAATAAATCATGCACTAGTCTGTCTTGGGGGCAGTAATGAAGTATATCCCTAGAAGTTTAATTATCACTGTACTGCTTTAGATACATACGATAGAACCTTTTGAAGGTTTACCTCATATGGTAGGCTCGTATCTATGTCTAAATGCTTTCCTTGAACAGGTTCATAAATGCTCTTCATTTTAGAATAAACTGAATAATCTGCATCAGAGAAGTCATTTTTCCTATTTCTCAATCGCCCTAGTACAATTTCCTCTGGACAGGTGCATTCAATCACATACATCTGCAGATTGTTTGAGCAGAGCTTATTTTCAACTTCCATTCTAGATCGTTCTCTGTTAAATGTCGCGTCAAGAATACAGTCGATCCCGGCGGCAGTCAAATATTTAGTCAATAACATCAGTATGTCGTACACTAAACGCCCTTCAGCCCTTGTATAAGTAGGGTATCTTATTAGCTCTTTCCGTATCTTGTCGGAAGATAATATGCTAGCCCCTGTTCTGCAGGCCACCGATCTTGCGAGCGTACTCTTGCCCACTCCGGGCAATCCACAAAAGAGGACAATCATAGGCGTCACAATCGCAATGACAAAATCAAACATTCTGGAAAATTCAATTCAGTTCAGGTTGCAACTGACGAACGAGAATAAATTGGTGTTGCGACGACACTCTACTTATTCTTATCATCAGGAAATATGTAGTTTATAACCATGTCGACGGCTTTATCCTTTAATTTGTCTTTGTAATATCCCATCCCTTTTGTTGGTGTGTTCATTTCCTTATCTTTTGAAACCCTATCTACTGGTCTGTGGTCTGGAGCTCCTTCAAATCTTATCTGATAACCTTTCATTTTCGAAAGAACGGCTGAATCATAAGTATCCTTATGCCAGACGGATCCAACGAAGTACATATACGGAGGGTTCGCCAGCTTTTTTATGAAGTTAAGCACATAATCAAATGATTGTTCGACGCTCTTAGGTGAGTTTGCAAATAATATTAGATCTTCTCTAATTCCTCCATTAATTAGCATCTTTTTTATCGCCGAGCTAGTGATGGTGTCCACAATGACTAATACCAACGTATTATTACGATCAGGCTTAGAAGTCGTAATAATACGATACAAATCAACACAGACTCTTATTCTCTCTTCAACATAATTTGGAACGGTTTCAGCTGCCTCGCTCTCAGTATGTACGCCAAAAAGAATAATGAGATTTCCATCTGTAAAGTGAGGCTGTGGCATGCAATAGAACATCTACTAATCGTCATTTATAGGTTACCTCTTCCATTATGTATACATGATAAAGTTACCAATCTTAGGACCTAAATATCATCATGAAAATCCTAAATTATTAAGAAGAGATTGTTGCTATCTGACAAATAGTTTACGATTTTTCGGTAGCTAGTCATCAGGTAACTAGGATTGGAAATTTTAACGGTTTCAAGTCTACGCTATCCGGATCTTATTGCACTATTAATTGACAAATAAAATATACAATACACTATTTACTACCGCACATCTCATCAAACAATTTTATTATATCTGTTCTTATCTGAGGAATTTCTCAAATCAAGTGTGTTTGTTGTTCCTAAATTTATGCTCTCAAGCTCAAAGAATATGGATCGGTTTGTTCGCGACAAGAAATCTTAGTTTATGCTCCAGTATTAGTTCAAGATAAATTAGAGTATGCAAACATTAGACCCGCAGAACTTTAGCGCCTTACAATTATGAACACAGATTCAGATCTTGCGTTACTGGATTCCATACTAGAGAATTTATTGGCGAATCTCGATCATTAAATCAAAACCGATAAAGCAATAAATCTTAGGTTATAATCTCTAGTTTCCCATGTTTTAATTAGTTGATAGTAGGATTTGTACCTATTTTATTTTTAGATGATGCATTAGTCCTCCATAAATATATTGCATGAATATAGTCTAGGGAATTACAGTGAAGAATAGGGCCAGAAATGATATTATTGCGATGATCCTGGAAGCTGCTCAAGGCAGAGGGACGAGTAAAACGAAGATCATGTTTAAGGCGTATTTGTCAACCAATCAATTGAGGGAATATCTTACGGAGTTGTTAGATAACGGGCTTGTGAAATATGATGAAGATCGAAAAACTTATCAGATTACTCATAAAGGCGAAAGGTATCTGGAGCTTTATAGTGGTATGGACAGAATGATCCCAATGGACAACATGAAGGTAGAAGATTAACCAATTCACGGTACCATTTTACAGCCAAGGCGGAGCAAGGGAAGCCCAGGAATCATATGTAGTAACGATTCTTATATTGATATCACTACGGTCATGAAAATAGTTAAGGAATTATTTTTACGTAAAATGAGATTCACAAGGTGAAGTACTACCCTAAGCATATGAAAAACGGATCATCCTTTTTTCTGATTATGATCTTTATATTCAGATTATAGCCGAATAGGTATTCAGACTGTGGACTGATATAAATTGCAACGGTCTTCAGGGTGTAGGACGAAATCCTAGAATACACATTTCTAAAGCATGAGATTTCTTTCAAAAGTAATTTGTGAGTCATTATTTAGATGAGGTTGAAGCAATATAATCAGTGCACTGTTATTACTATTTTTCGTAGATAAATTAGCTCAGTATTATTACCAAAATAGGATATCTTTTATTGAAGGTAAAAGTCTGCAATTCTTTGTATAACCAACTTTCATCCCAAATCTGAAGTAATTTTTCCTCAAATGATACGTTTTTATTAGATGTTCGCTGGGGTTATGTTGGTAGGTCTTTGAAATAGGCAAAAGGAAAGTACTGAGCGAATCACATTTGAAGGAATTGGTCCTCCCACAGGATGGACAATTGCTGGGCAGGGTTATTAAGCTTGTAGGGGGAGATAATGTGGTTGTCAAGTGCACAGATGGACAGGTAAGGGTATGCCGTATTAGTGGAAAAATTAAGAGAAGGATGTGGATTAGAGAAAATGATGTTGTTTTGGTAGCTCCATGGGATTTTCAATCATCCAAAGCAGACGTAGTATGGAGGTATATTAGAGCACACGCGGAGAAACTACAGCAGGATGGTTATCTCAATAACGTTTGAGATTAAAACAGAATAATCTGTTTAAAATAACACTTAATTCATTATGGTGTATTTTTGATATATTTTCTCGGCAAAGGATGCATACACTTTTCTTTCAAGCTGTTCAAACCTGTTTGGCGAAAATCTGTCTCCCAAATTTCTGTACAAGATTTTAAATTGGTTTCGTTAGATTAACACATTCACGTAAAGTGATTTACCTAGGTACAATTACTTCAGTTTTGAATCTACGTTGTAGCAATTTACTACGGATTACTAAGTTTACCGTTGCACGAACCAATTTATCGAGCTAAGCAGACAAATACTTTTAGTTACTTCAAGAGTACGACATATCATCATGTTTTTACAATATGAGGATAGCATCAATTATATTCTTGTATGTGCTTTGATTCCTTAATCTTATAACATAATGAGGCTGACCCAAGCTAGAAAAGATCAGTATAGGAAGTTAGCAAAACAGAAAGGATATCGTAGTAGGGCTGCCTTCAAACTCCTTCAGCTCAACAAGTCTTACAAAATAATCAAGAAATCTGATAGAGTGGTTGAATTTGGTTGTGCACCAGGGGGATGGATTCAGGTGGTAAGTCAATTAGTTGGTCAATCTGGTTTTGTTTTAGGACTGGATCTAAAGGATATAAGTCCATTGCCTGGCACAAAATTTATCAAGGGAAGTATAGAAGATCCGCAACTACCTCAAATTCTTCTCCAAACCATCGGTCCTGGTGACAAATTTGACGTTGTGCTTAGTGACATGTCACCTAACGTAAGTGGAATTTGGGAAATTGATCATGAAAGACAAATTTCTCTTACAAAGCATGCCTTGCATGCCTCTAATAAAATCCTCGAAAGTGGAGGAAATGCTGTTTACAAGATTTTTCAGGGTGCTTCAACACAATCCTTTATGGACGAACTCGTAGAACAATTTACCTTAGTAAAGCTTAGCAAGCCTCCCGCCAGCAGACAGGAAAGCAGCGAGCTTTACGTAGTATGTCTTGGCTTTAAGGAGTAAAGTGGGTATAGTTCGATTCGAAAGGACACCATCATGATAACATCAGCAGCCGTATTGCATGCCAGAACTGCATCTACCAGAAGTAATATGGTATGATATACACCCATCATCTTTGATTTTCAGGTTCTGCATCGAAACGGGGTATGAAGTCCTTGAACCATCGTCATTAGGCAGCAAGGCGCTATAAGGATAAAAGGTAGTTGAATATTCGTCGGAGGAATTATCATTAAGTCCAAACAGTAACTGAGAAAACTCTACTTCGTACTTTATTGGATACGGTGAATTCTTCATTTTATTCCACCATTCTATCCCTGTAAATTGTCTTGAGCCTCGAAAATTAAAACCGACGACATTCTTCACAGAGAGGTCGTAAATTTCATATTGTCCATTGTCTTTATCCGTCAACACATATCTGATTGTTTGTTTCTGAGAATCAAGAAATATCTGGCGATTGTAGGTATGCCCAATAATTGGAAGAACCTGTGAAAACCTGTACTGATTAACTCCTCGAAATATTGCTTCAAAATAGTCCTGACCATCGAATTGGCAGATGAGGTTCAATTCCAATGCGATGTCTTGCATGTTAAAAATTTCTAAGAGATAGAGCATCCATGACTTGTCGGGAATGTTATTCACCATCTCCGTAGCGATTGTAAGTCTGTCTGAGACAGATATCACTCCCAAAGGGAAGAAGGATCTAGTCTTCCTTGGATTACTCTTCTCGCCTTCCGTGACCAGACAATGTGATCCCACCCAGTAGTGCATTCCTGATTACTAGTAATTTATGTTATTTAATCTACCTACATTATCGGGCATGATATGACAATCAATCTACACCAATGCCAACATAATTCGATTTTTATACAAACAGCAAACCGATTGAAAATTGATTAAGTCATAAATCTAACTACATAATTAAGAATAAGCATTTCTTATTCAGCTAATAGGATGTCCAATGCATCGTTGACAATGACGGTGCTATTGTTAATCTAAACTCGCCAATGTGTGCTCGCGGTCTCGTGAAAAGGTAGCTCGATGCATGTCTATTTCTTCAGAAAGGACCCTAATTCATTCATCCGCCCAGCCATAAATCCCAACAGCGAACCATAGATAATATGAAATACCAATGA